>NZ_JAVXKG010000030.1:0-3694 GCF_036647415.1 Algoriella sp. | reverse complement strand
CTCAACAAACGATGTTGGTTCGCAAATAGACCATGCACGTAATAATTTTGATGCGTTGGTTGTTGGTGTACAACACAAAGGGAAATTCAAAATCAATACAAATAATAATATCGAATGGGGATTAAAATATCAACAAGAAGATATTCGCGATTTGTTGGGCGAATGGCAAGCAATAGACTCTACTGGATATGTTGTTAACCCAAATCCTTCGCAAGGTTTACATTTAAATTATTACGTAAACTCAAAAAATAATTTAAAAACAAATCGTGTTTCAGGTTACGCACAATACACAAGCAAATTTATGTGGAATGATGCAAAAGTGATGTTTAATGCTGGTGTACGTGCTGCATATTGGGATTTTAATGATGAAACAACTATTTCGCCACGTGCACAAATTGCTGTAAAACCAGACTGGGAAAGTGATATGTTATTTCGTTTTTCGACAGGTATCTATTATCAACCACCTTTTTATCGTGAAATTCGTCGTTTAGATGGTTCATTAAACGATCAAGTAAAGTCGCAACAATCGATACATTTTATTTTCGGAAATGATTATGAATTCAAATGGATGAATCGTCCTTTTAAATTAACTACCGAATTATATTACAAAATCTTAAGCGATTTAAACCCTTATTACGTAGATAATGTAAGAATTCGTTATACGGCTGACAACAACTCAAAAGGTTATGCCTATGGACTTGATATGCGTCTGTTTGGACAATTTGTTCCTGGAATAGATTCATGGTTTTCGGCATCGTATGCGCGCGCTTATCAAAATATTGACAACAAAGGAAATATTCCGTTACCAACAGATCCTCGTTTCAAATTATCTGCATTTTTCCAAGATTATATGGAGTTTTTACCATCATTCAAGGTTAATGTTAATTTGATTTATGCATCAGGATTGCCAAATGGAGCGCCACAATTTGCGGATCCGTACAATTATCAAACAACTTTATCAGCTTACAAACGTGTTGATATTGGTTTTGTAAAAGAATTGGTAAATCAAAAAGAGTTAAAACCATCAAAAAGTTCATTCTTTAGTAATTTTAAAGAAGTTTCGATTGGTGTAGATGTTTTCAATGTATTTGACATCAAAAATGAAATCAGTAATTCATGGATTACAGATGTTAATACAAGAAATGTCTATACAATGCCAAATTATTTGACAGGTCGCTTCTTGAATGCAAAAGTTAATTTTAAGTTTTAGAGGTAACACTTAAAATTAAATTATGAAAACTAAATTTCTTATTATTACTATTTTTGGTTTATTTTTTGGATGTGAAAATATGATTGAAGATAAAGTTTTAATATTAAAAACTATTGAAACTACAACCTACAAAATAGAATGGCATACAAAAAGTGGAATTACAACAGTATATCCTAATTATATAGACATTACCAATAAAATCGATAATAAAAATTATCAGATTGTTGACCATCTTGATATATTAGATATAAATTTAGTTAATAATGATAGTCTATTTATTGTCTATAATAAAAATGGAATGCTTGATAAAATTAGAAAAAATAATAAAAAGTTAGGTTTAAAAATAATTCCAAAAAATTATCATATTTATTATACAGGAAAAAGAATGTACTAACAAACAATATATAATATAGTTTATCAAAACTCAAATCAAAAAAACTTTATACTTTTACCAAGCACTTCTACCGACAGAAGTGCTTATTTTTTTAACTATAATCTGACAAAACGGCACTAAATGGGCATTGGCAAACTATTTGATTCATTGAGAAACAAAAAAAAGAATAAGATTATGTCTGATCAAAATATAAATGAAGAATTAATGAATGAGCATCTTTCTGAAGATCAAGTTCAGGAAACAGAAAATCAAACAGAACAAAATGATACTTCTGGAAAAACTGAATTAGAAATTGTAAAAGAGCAATTAGCAAAAGAGAAAGATCAGTATTTAAGATTATTTGCAGAATTTGATAATTTCAAGAAACGTACTTCTCGCGAAAGAATCGATTTTTTCAAAACAGCAAACAAAGAAGTTGTAACAGCTTTATTACCTGTTTTAGATGATTTTCAGCGTGCAATGGTTCAAATTGAAAAATCAGATGACAACGGTTTACAACAAGGTGTAGAATTAATCTTCAATAAATTAAACGAAATTTTACGTACAAAAGGCTTAAAAGAAATCGAAGTTAAAGCAGGTGATGATTTTAATACCGATTTACACGAAGCTATTACTCAAATTCCTGCTCCTACAGAGGATTTAAAAGGAAAAATTGTAGATGTTGTAGAAACTGGTTATTTATTAAACGATGTTGTAATTCGCTACGCTAAAGTAGTGGTTGGAATGTAATTATATTAGAAATGTCGACAAAAAGAGATTATTACGAAATATTAGGTATTGAAAAATCAGCAACACCTGAACAAATAAAGAAAGCTTATCGTAAAAAAGCCATAAAATATCACCCTGACAAAAATCCAGGTGACAAAGAGGCAGAAGATAATTTTAAAGATGCCGCAGAAGCATACGAAGTTTTAAGCGACGATAACAAACGTGCACGCTATGACCAATATGGTCATGCAGGTATGAGCGGAGCTGGAGGCTTTGGTGGTGGAGCTGGAGGCGGAATGAATATGGAGGATATTTTCTCTCATTTCGGTGACATCTTTGGCGGCGGAGGATTTGGTGGTGGCTTCGGAGGTCAATCTCGTGGTCCTCGTCGTATGAAAGGTTCTGATTTGCGTATTCGCGTAAAGTTAAACCTTGAAGAAATGGTTAACGGTTGCGAAAAGAAAGTAAAAGTTAAACGTTTCAAACAAGCAGACGGCGTAACCTCTAAAACATGTCCTAGCTGTAATGGTTCTGGACAACAAGTTCGTGTTACAAACACATTTTTAGGGCAAATGCAAACGGCAACAACATGTTCTACTTGTCAAGGTATTGGTCGTGTTGCAGATAAAATTCCTACTGGAGCAAATAATCAAGGATTAATCAAAATTGAAGAAACAATTGAGATTAAAATTCCTGCTGGAGCAAGAGAAGGTATACAATTACAAGTTCGCGGAAAAGGTAATGACGCTCCTTTTGACGGTATTCCTGGCGACTTATTAGTTGTTATTGAAGAAGAAGAACACGACACTTTAAAACGTGATGGAAATAATCTACATTACGATTTATATGTTTCTGTTCCAGATGCAATCTTAGGATCATCTAAAGAAATTCCTACTGTTAACGGAAAAGTGAAAATTAAAGTTGACAAAGGAACTCAATCAGGAAAAGTATTGCGTTTGAAAGGACAAGGTTTGCCAGACTTAAATGGATATGGAAAAGGTGATTTATTTGTACATGTTAACATTTGGACACCAACTCATTTATCAAAAGAACAAGAAAATTTCTTTGAAAAAATGAGAGATGATGAGCATTTTTCTCCAGAACCATCTAAAAATGAAAAATCGTTTTTTGAACGTGTAAAAGATATGTTTCAGTAATTAATAAATTTGAAACTTTTATAAAGCATCCGGACATTGTTTGGATGCTTTTTTTATTATATACATAACAATAACAGGTTTAACTCGAATAATTTGTGTTTTTTAGTATTAATTAATGGTTATTTACCCCAAAATGAATAACTTTATTACAATTAATAAAAACACTATACATGAAGAAAAATTTAACGCTTATATTCTCTGCGTTTATTTTGTCTATGTCTGCGC
>NZ_JAVXKG010000029.1:0-45474 GCF_036647415.1 Algoriella sp. | reverse complement strand
ACATTCAACTTGAATGTTAAAGTATAATCGCGTTGAGTACGCTTTGTATAAACTCGCTCTTCTTTCATAATGATGCTTTTTTATGTATCACTATTTCAGGACGAGACACATTATACTTCATAAAAAAACGATCATATTTCTATGACCGTTTTTTAATATTTAAAAATTTCTGAACTTATTTTTTAATAAATTTCTGAACTGTTTCAGTTCCGTCTTGTGTTATCTTAAGAATGTAAACTCCTACTCCTAACGAAGTAACATTGATTGTCTTTTTAGAAGTTCCTAATTTAACTACACTTCCTGCAGTATTAATAATTTCAAATTTGAACTCTTTATTATTAAGTAATTCTACATTTAAAATATCATTTACTGGATTTGGATAAATTTTGACTGATTTACTTGTTAAATTATCAGTTGCTAAATTTGCCTTTACTGTAACAGAATAATCTTCAACTTCTCCATATACAAACTGAGCACATCCTGTAATATTTGTATTATTAGGGTTGTACATTTGTATAATTCTTAATCTTAATGGTTGATCTGTAGTTACTGTTTCAGGAATAGTTATAGGAATAGATAATACATTTGATCCAGCTGCAGTTACATTAGCTAACCTTTTAGTTGCATTAAAAACTCCATTGTTATCATTATCTAAAAATACTGCATATGATAATTTAACACTACTATATCCTGTTAAAATAGATGGAGTTATATCTAGATTATATGATTGTCCTGCTGTTAGTTCTGTATTAAGATAAGAAAAATCATCATATCCTTTTACTGAAATACTTGGATTATTAATTGTATTTAATTTCACATTAGATATACTAAAATAATTAATAAAACCACTTGAAACATCACAAGGAGCTGCAAGGTTTGTCGTTGTAATATTAGCTGAATTACTTTTAGATGATTGATTATTATAATTATCGTAAGCAATAACATCAAACTTATATGATGTTAGGGGTTTTAAATTATTAAGTCTGAAAGTTGCATTTGGTGTTCTTCCAACTTCTTTGTCGTCTTGCATAATAATGTATCCCCAAATTCCATTCTCATCTGTTGCTACATCCCAAGTTAGCGTAGTCGCATTTCCTGTTGTATTATTTGCTACTAAATTAGCTGGTGTACTTGGTACTTTTGTATCTGCAACAGCTAAATATTTACCTCCTAAACCTACAGCGTAAAATGAATTTTGAGTGGCAATTGCCTGAGGAGAATCTGCTCCAAAAAGATCTATAGCTGCTTGTATTCCGAAATCTCGTGTATTTTTATAATCAGATTTTGGTGATAAATAAGCTGTTTCTAATCTATAAACAATCTTTTCAGCATCTTCAAAACCTATTCCTGTAACATTGTATGCATTGCCTAAATCATTCGTTGCATTTTTACCCATTACCAAGATGTAAAACCAATGATTTAAAACACCACTATTATAATGTACGCCACAACCATCATTTGTATTAGAATTTGGAACTAAACAACCATCATCTACACTAGATTTAAACCAATATTCTCCCTTATAAGTATCTGGATTTTCACGTGATTTAGGATCGGACATTGATCTCAAATAATCACCACCTTTAATAAAAATTTCACTTCCTAAAATAAATGCTTGCTTCTCTGGAGCAAATTTGTGTTTTACAGTTGCTGACCAAATATCTGAAAAAGCTTCGTTCAAAGCTCCCGACTCTCTTTCATAATCTAAACCAGCGGTTTCCTGAGTAATTGCATGTCCTAATTCATGCGCAGTTATATCCAATGCTGTTAATGGATCCGTTTCAACACCATCTCCATCTCCATAAACCATAGCGCTTCCTGACCAATAAGCATTATCATAGTTTTTAGAATAATGAATAAAGCTATATAATGGCGCTTTTTTATTATCATAACTATCTCGATTGAACGTTTGCTTAAAATAATCGTAAGTTTTTGTTACTCCCCAATGTGCATCCAGTGCAACATCATCCTTATTTGTATTCTTAAATTCTGCAGCAGTCCAATTGTTATCGTTGTCATTAAATTCGGTTAAATTTGATGTATCTGCTAATCCATTCAAATTTAAAGTAATAATCTCTATACCTCTAGAAGTATCAAATAATCTATAAAATCCTTCTTTTTTTGGATCAAGTTCTGCTTGAATTTCTCTAGTTCCACTATAACGCGTTTCTGCATTACCTGTATCTAAGTAAGAGGTATTTTTTAACTCTTTACTTTCTGATTTTTTATCATTATGAAGATTAATACGCCCTTCTGCATGTTTTATAATCGGAGATTTTTTAAGTAAAAGACCAGTAGCTGCATCTATAAAAATATAATCTCTAGATAAAGGTACTAAAGCATAAACATCAAATTTGTAAGATAAAATTAAAGCATATTTATCCTCACTTTGTTGTATAGGTAAATAAACCAACTCTCCTTTAGGCTTTTTAATATCAAAAGAAATATTATTCGACTTTTCTTCCCAAGCATAAGTTTTAGCATTAACATTATTTAAAGCTTTGTTGAATGCTTCTTGTTCTGAAATTACATTTTGATTTGAGTTTAAGTTTTCTACAGAAAAAGTTCTACCAGAGATACTTATTATATCATTTGCTTTATAATTCACACGATATTCTCCTCCATCAATCTTATAACCATTATAATATGTATCATAATATTCTGTTACAAAATTCTGAAATCCAGCTTCTGTTTTTCTTAACCTCAACTCTATATCATTAGATATATTAAGTAATTTATTCAAATTTGTTGAATTACCTTTAGAGTTAATGATAGAGTTTTTCGGTGTTCCATTCTTAAAAGTTATCATACTCACAGACCCATCTGTATTATGATAAACATTTTGCTTTGTTTGTGCAGAAACATTAATATTCTGAAAAATTAAAAATGCTGCAATAGGTAATGTAGTAAAGAGTTTTTTATTCATATAAATTTAATTTATATTAAAGTTATTAATTATTTATAATAGAATTATTTTTTTAACACTAATTCAAAAAAATAGAGCCAAAATGGCAGAAAAATGTTGTTTGGAATATCTTTTGAAAAATAAAATATCAATCAAAAGAACCTTGATTGACAAAAACGATAAACTAATTATTAAAAAAAATATAAAATAACATGAGTAAAGGAAATATTAATGTTTCGGTAGAGAATATCTTCCCATTAATTAAGAAATTTTTGTACAGTGACCACGAAATATTCTTGCGTGAGTTAATTTCAAATGCGTCTGATGCAACATTAAAACTAAAACATTTAACAAGTATTGGTGAAGCAAAAGTTGAGTACGGAAATCCTAAAATTGAGGTGAAAATCAACAAAGAAAATAATACTTTACACATTATTGACCAAGGTTTGGGAATGACGGCCGATGAAGTTGAAAAATACATCAATCAAGTTGCATTTTCTGGTGCAGAAGAATTTATCAATCAACACAAAGATGCGGACGGAATTATTGGTCATTTTGGATTAGGATTTTATTCTGCATTTATGGTTGCGGATACAGTAGAAATCATTACAAAGTCTTTCAAAGATGAGCCTGCAGTACATTGGACATGTGATGGTTCTCCAGAATTTACATTAGAAAACTCGGATAAAACTGATCGCGGAACAGAAATTATTTTACATATTGCTGAAGATTCTAAAGAGTTTTTAGATGAATGGAAAATTCGTGAATTATTGAATAAATACAATAAATTCATGCCTATTCCAATCAAATTCGGAACTAAAAAAGAAACGCTTCCTTTACCAGAAGGCGCTGCAGAAGATGCAAAACCAGAAGAAATTGAGGTTGATGATATTATCAATAATACACATCCAGCTTGGACAAAAACTCCTTCTGAATTAACGGATGAAGACTACCAAAGTTTTTACAGAGAATTGTATCCAATGCAATTTGAAGAACCTTTGTTCCATATTCATCTTAATGTTGATTATCCATTTAATTTAACAGGAATTTTATTCTTCCCAAAATTAGGAAACAACATCAATATTGATAAAGATCGTATTCAATTATACCAAAACCAAGTCTTTGTAACAGACGAAGTAAAAGGAATTGTACCAGATTTCTTGATGTTATTGCGCGGTGTTATAGATTCTCCGGATATTCCTCTTAATGTTTCGCGTTCGTACTTACAAGCTGATGGTGCTGTGAAGAAAATTTCTGCTCACATCACGAAAAAAGTAGCGGATAAAATGTCTTCTTTATTTAATCAAAATCGTGAAGATTACGAACAAAAATGGAATGACATAAAAGTTGTGATAGAATATGGAATGATTTCGGAAGATAAATTTTTCGAAAAATCTGACAAATTTGCATTATATCCAACAGTTGATGGAAAATATTTCACATGGGACGAATTGACTTCTGTAACAAAAGATAATCAAACAAATAAAGATGGTAAATTAGTCGTTCTTTATACTTCTGATGCAGATGGGCAAGACCAATACATACAAATTGCGAAAGAGAAAGGTTACGAAGTTATTTTATTAGATTCTCCTATCGCTTCACACTTGATTCAGAAATTAGAATCTACAAAAGAAAATGTAACATTTGTTCGTGTTGATGCAGATCATATCAATAATTTGATCGAAAAAGATGAAGTAAAGATTTCTAAATTGTCTGAAGATGATAAAGAAAAATTGAAAACTGATATTACAACTTCTATCAACAATAAATCATATACAATACAATTAGAAGATTTATCTGCTTCTGACGCTCCATTTATTATCACTCAATCAGAATTTATGCGTCGTATGAAAGACATGCAAGCTTCTGGTGGAGCTGGAATTATGGGAATGGGAAATTTCCCTGAAATGTATAATGTAGTTGTTAACTCAAACTCAGATTTAGCTTCAGAGATTTTAACAAAAGAATCTAAAGAAGAAAAAGAAGCGTTAATTAATCAAGCATTAGATTTAGCAAAATTATCACAAGGTTTGTTAAAAGGTAAAGAATTAACAAATTTTATCAATAGAAGTTTTAAGAACATCAAATAATCTCAGAACACTTTACTTTAGTGTCTTGTAACAAAAATTCCAGCTCAAATTGAGCTGGAATTTTATTTTTATTATGATGTATTGATGTGTTAAACTTTTAAAATTAGTTCTTATAAATTTGCTAAACATGATTTTTGTCATTAATTTTACACTAAGGAATTAATAATTATTCGTTCTCTTCTTTAAAATAGTTTAGTTGTTTTAAAACAGAACATTAAAATTAATAATTATTTTCCGTTAAAATAACGAAATTTTTAAGCCGAAAAAGTTTTCATGTAAAGGTGAAAAATTTAAAAAATCATTATCAAAAATTTCGGGAAGGATTTCAAGAAATTGAAATCCTTTTTTACCAAGATGTTCTTTTTAAATTGATTTTGCTCATTTAGTCATTACACATATAAGTTCAATATAAACGTTCCGTTTATTCTATAATTAATGAGCATTTATTAATTTATAATTAAATAACATATTTGTTCTTAATTATTAATCGATATAATCCCATAAGATTATATTTAATCAATACACAAAAAGAACAGTTTACAATGTTTTATTCGTAAAAAAGGTTATGACATTGGGAAGGATTTCAAGAAATTGAAATCCTTTTTTTATGCACAAAAAAAAAGGCATGAAAATATTTCATACCTTTTTCTATATTGTGTGAGTAATCTCTTTTATTAAGCGATTTCTTCTGAAGTAATTTTTGCTGATAAAAACTCACGGTTCATGCGAGCTATGTTTTCTAAAGAAATTCCTTTAGGACATTCTACTTCACAAGCTCCTGTGTTTGTACAGTTACCAAATCCTTCTAAATCCATTTGCGCTACCATTTTCTGTGCACGACGAGCTCCCTCAACTTGACCTTGTGGTAATAATGCGAACTGAGAAATTTTTGCACCTACAAATAACATTGCAGATCCATTTTTACAAGTTGCAACACAAGCTCCACAACCAATACAAGTTGCAGCATCAAAAGCGTCATCAGCAGCTTTCTTATTAACTGGAATTGCATTAGCGTCTACTGTGCGTCCAGATGTGTTTACAGAAACGTAAGCACCAGCTTGTTGGATACGGTCAAAAGATGAACGGTCAACAATTAAATCTTTGATTACTGGGAATGCTGCAGATCTCCATGGTTCGATAAAAATAGTCTCTCCATCTTTGAACATACGCATGTGTAATTGACATGTTGTTGTTCCAGAATCTGGTCCGTGTGCTTGTCCATTGATGAATAAAGAACACATACCACAAATTCCTTCACGACAATCGTGGTCGAAAGCAACTGGTTCTTTTCCGTCTTCAATTAATTGCTCGTTTAATAAATCAAGCATTTCTAAGAAAGAAGAATCAGTCGAAACATCTTTTAGAGAATATGTTTCCATTTTCCCTTGGTCATTAGCGTTTTTTTGACGCCAAATTTTCAGTGTAATACTGATATTTTTTGATGATGCCATATTATTTTAGATATTTTGACATTTGGATTAGTTAGATATTAACTAATCCAAATGATTATATTATTTATAACTACGAGCTTTTAACTCGATATATTTGTACTCTAACATTTCTTTGTGTAAAACCTCTTTGTTGATGTCTCCACCTTGATATTCCCAAGCAGCTACATAAGCAAAGTTTTCGTCATCACGTAAAGCCTCTCCTTCTTCTGTTTGATAATCTTCACGGAAATGTCCACCACAAGATTCATTACGGTGTAATGCATCGATAGCCATTAATTGACCTAACTCTAAGAAATCTGCTACACGCATTGCTTTCTCTAACTCAGTATTCAACTCATTAGCATCTCCTGGAACTTTTACATCGCGGTAAAATTCTTCACGTAAAGCTGCAATTTCTGCAATAGCTTCAGTTAAACCTTCTACGTTACGAGCCATACCAACTTTGTTCCACATAATGATACCTAAACGTTTGTGGAAATTATCTACAGATTTAGTACCGTTATTATTAACAAAGAAATTTAATTGATCTTTTACAGATTTTTCTGCTTCATCAAATTCTGGAGAATCTGTAGAGATTTTTCCTGTACGAATATCAGCTGATAAATAATCTGCAATTGTATAAGGTAATACAAAATAACCATCTGCTAAACCTTGCATTAATGCAGAAGCTCCTAAACGGTTAGCTCCGTGATCAGAGAAGTTAGCCTCTCCAGCTACGAAACATCCAGGAATTGTAGATTGTAAGTTATAATCAACCCAAACACCACCCATTGTGTAGTGAATTGCAGGATAGATACGCATTGGATTTTCGTAAGGATTTTCGTCTGTAATTTTCCAATACATTTGGAATAAGTTACCGTATTTTTCCTCAATCCATTGTTTACCTAATCTTTGGATTTCTGCATCAGAAGGATTTTGATCTCCATTAGCAAAAGCTACTTCGCGACCTTTTTTCTTGATTTCATCTGTAAAATCTAAGTAAACTCCTTCTCCTGTTTCATTCGCTTCGATACCATAACCAGCATCAGAACGCTCTTTTGCAGCACGAGAAGCAACATCACGAGGAACTAAGTTACCAAATGCAGGGTAACGACGCTCTAAATAGTAATCTCTATCTTCTTCTTTAATATTTACTGCTTTCAACTTTCCAGCACGGATTGCTTCAGCATCTTCTTTCTTTTTAGGAACCCAAATACGACCAGAGTTACGTAATGATTCAGACATTAACGTTAACTTAGATTGATTTGTACCATGGATTGGAATACAAGTTGGGTGAATTTGTACGTAACATGGATTTGCGAACAATGCACCTTTTTTGTGAATTTTCCACGCAGATGTTACGTTAGATCCCATTGCATTAGATGATAAGAAGTAAACGTTACCGTAACCTCCTGTCGCAATAACTACTGCGTGAGCTGAATGTCTTTCAATCTCACCTGTAACCATGTTACGAGCAATAATACCACGAGCTTTTCCATCAACTAATACGATATCCAACATTTCGTGACGGTTGTACATCTCGATTTTTCCTAAGTGGATTTGGTGATTCATTGCTGAATATGCACCTAACAATAATTGTTGTCCTGTTTGTCCTTTTGCATAGAAAGTACGAGAAACTTGTACACCACCAAAAGAACGGTTATCTAATAATCCACCATATTCACGTGCAAAAGGAACCCCTTGCATTACACATTGATCGATAATATTACCAGAAACCTCAGCCAAACGATAAACGTTAGACTCACGAGCACGGTAATCACCACCTTTTATTGTGTCGTAAAATAAACGATAGACAGAGTCATTATCTCCTTTGTAATTTTTTGCAGCATTTACACCACCTTGTGCAGCAATAGAGTGCGCACGACGTGGAGAATCTTGGTAACAAAAAGCTTTCACTTTGTAACCTAACTCTGCTAAAGTAGCAGCAGCAGAACCACCAGCTAAACCAGTACCTACAACAATAACATCAATTTTATCACGGTTATTTGGAGCTACTAAGTTTAGGTGAGCTTTATGCTCGCTCCATTGGTTTGCGATATCTCCTGTTGGAGTTTTTGAATTTAAAATACTCATTTTTTCTTGATATTATAAGTTATTAACAAAATGGTAAATAGCAATAACGATAAAACCAGCAGGAATTAAAATTGAATACCATTTTCCGAAAGCAACAATAAATGGTGTGTATTTTGCATGACGCGCTCCAATAGATTGGAAAGCTGATGCAAAACCATGTTGTAAGTGTAATGATAAAAACACAAAAGCAATTACGTATAATACCAAAGTAACAATTCCTGTAATTTGAGAATTAAATACGTGAATTACGTGATCCATAAAGAAGTTTCCTTGTGCAAAATTAGGATCTACGTTAATGTAATGTGCATTAATTGTAGGTACCCAAAACTGCCATAAGTGTACTAATAAGAAAACTAAGATTACAGTACCAGAAATCAACATGTTTCTAGACATCCAAGTTGCGTTTGCTGCACCATTGTATTTTTGATATGCAATTGGTCCACGCGCTTTTTTGTTCTGCATTTCTAATACAAACCCCATAACGAAGTGGTATACTACCCCAATAAGTAAGATTGGTTGCATTACAAATTGAATAATTGGGTTTGCGCTCATAAAAGCTGAAACCTCGTTAAAACCCTCAGGATAAACTACTGACAAGGTATTAATCACGAAATGTTGTAACAAGAACACGATTAAAAACAACGCTGAAAGCGCCATCGCGAACTTCTTACCAATCGAAGACTTTAGTAATGATTCATTTGCCATAAAGCAATACGTTTAATTTTTTTTTAGATATTTCTACAAATTTACTAAAGAACGAAGTCTATTCACAATGAATTATGTCATTTCATTAACGTTTGCTTATAGTTTAGAATCATTCTTAGTTAAAAGTGTTAAAACTTTTAACTTTTATTAAGAAACTATTGTACATCATTTTTTTATTAATTAAACTTGCAATAGAAAAGTAGAATAACTTTTCATAGGTTTAAGTTAGTTAGGTTAATCCTCTTATAGTTTTATAAGAGGATTTTTTTGTAACAATTCTTCAAATTTTACTACCTATAGATAACAATCAAAAAAAATTGGATAGTAAAGCAAACATATTTACCGAATTAGTCGAAAAAAATCAGGGAATTATCCACAAAGTATGTCGTATATACACAGACGACAAGGACTCTCATGACGATTTATTTCAGGAAATTGTTTTACAACTTTGGCGATCTTATGATAGTTTCAAAGGCGATTCAAAATTTAGTACTTGGATGTATCGTGTCGGATTAAATACTGCAATTACATTAATTCGCAAAAAAACAAAAACACGCGAAACCGATTATATTGAAGATCAATTCATACACATCAAATCCGACGACAAAGATGAAGTTTTAGAAGAACGTATTACACTTTTATATGCTGCAATTCGTTTTCTGAATGATGTAGAACGTGCATTAGTCCTACTTTTCTTAGAAGATTTACCTTACAAAGACATTGCAGAAACTTTGGGAATTTCTGAAGTGAATGCGCGTGTAAAGATGAATCGTGTCAAAATAAAATTAAAAGAAATAATGTCTAAAATGGAACAATAATGGAGTTAGACGATTTAAAATCAATTTGGGGTTCCATAAAGGAAGAAGAAAAATTTGATCAAAATCAGATTTTTCAAATGTTAAAAAAGAAATCATCAACAACAATAAAATGGTTATTTATTTTCACGTTTTGTGAATTTATCCTTTTTATTAGTTACAATTTATATGTTTTAATTTCAGGTAAAAGTTTATTTAATAATGAAGTTAAATCACTTGTTGAACAAAAAACAATTCATAATTACGAAATCGCTTCAGTTTTAGGAATCGCAATCACATTCGGTTTTCTTGTAATGGCTTATCGTTATTTCAGAAAAATTGATCTTAATCAATCTGTTGTCGATCTAATGAAAAATATTATTTCTTTTCGCAGATTAGTTAATTTATTCATCCTATTTACAGTTTTAAGTTTAATTATTTCCTCGGCTCCATTTTATTACGAATTAGGGCAATCTATTTATCTTGCAAAACATGCAAATGATATAAAACCTCTTGTAGAAAACGCGACTATTTATGGCTGGATTGCGATTATTACTGCTGTTGCGTTTATAATAATTATAGGAACTGTATATTACGGAATAATTTATTTTTTATTTTTAAGAAAACTTCAACAAAATTTAAGAGAATTAAGAGAAATCAAATAAAAGTTTTAATTTTGTATTAATAATGAAAAAATTTATCCAATATCTAATGCTTACGATTTCGCTGTTTATGACAGTGTATCAATCTGCGCATATATTGGATCATGCTCTAAATAAAGAACACAAACAAAGTAACGATAAATTTTCAACTGTACACGACCATAGCTGTACGGTTTGTCACTTTAATCAACATTTTATCGAGAATGATTCAGAAATCAAATTATTTGAATGGACTAAATCTTTGATCCAAAAAGATAAAACACTTTACACAACATACGTAAAAAAATCTGTTTTATTAACACACAAAAGTCTTCGCGCACCGCCCTACTCTATTTAATTTCAAGAAAAAACATTATTATTTTTTTAACGTTATTAAATTATTGTATTTATGTCTATCAACATAAAATGCGCTATTATAGCTACATTTTTGTGTAGCACAACATTTGCACAAACTATTTTTGAAGGTCAAATTATTGACAAAAATCAAAAACCAATTCCTTTCGCTACAATTCAATTAAATGAAGAAGAATTTCATGCAGACGCAGAAGGAAAATTTAAAATTGAAGATCTAAAAAAAGGAAAATATAACGTTTTGATTGACGAACAGGGTTACGAACCCTTTTCGCAAACAATTACGTTAAACAACAAGCAAAATTTTGTTTTCACACTCACATTTCACAAAGCTTATAATCTTGATGAAGTAACTGTTTTAGGACATCACCACGATTTTTCTACTGCAAATGTAGAGCGCGTCGACCAATCTTATATTCAAGAAAATTATGCTGGATCGCTTGCAAAATCTTTAGAAAATATTGCTGGCGTTAACGCTTCTGGAATTGGTTCTTCTGCCTCAAAACCAATCATTCGTGGACTTGGTTTCAATCGACTTATTGTTACTGAAAATGGTGTAAAACAGGAAGGACAACAATGGGGAGCCGATCATGGTTTGGAGATTGATGCACTAAATGTTGAAGATATTGAAGTGATAAAAGGACCAGCAGCATTAGAGTATGGAAATGAAGCTATAGCTGGAGTTATAAAGATTAACAACAATAATTTACCAGCAAAAAACTCAACTTCGGGGGAAATAAAAACTTTGTATCAATCTATAAATGATAATTATGGATTTGGATTTAATATAAAATCTCGTGGCGATAAATTTTTCTATAAACTGAAAGGTTCTTACTCCGATTATGCCGATTATAGAACTACAACAGATAGAATTTATTACTTAAATCGTTATTTACCAATTTACAACAAACGTGTGAAAAACACGGCTGGTAGAGATTTTAATACCGAAGTACAAGCTGGTTTTGTTGGAGAAAAATTTCGTTCAATTTTGACACTTTCTAATGTAAATCAAAAAATTGGTTTTTTCCCAGGATCGCACGGAATTCCTTCTGTAGATAGACTTCAAGATGATGGAAATTATAGAAATATCGATTTTCCGTATCAAAAAGTAAATCATTTTAAAGTAATTTCTGAGAATGAATTTAGATTAAATTCTAAAGATATTTTCAAATTTGTGACAAGTTATCAAAATAACCGTCGTCAGGAAATGAGTGCTTTTCACACACATTACGCAAATCAAACAGCACCAACAAAAAATCCTGATTTAGAATTAGATTTTAATTTATCAACCTACGATTCACAATTAAAATTTGAACATAATCACAACAAAAATTTCAAAACAATAATCGGTGCGCAAGCTCAAATCCAAGAAAATAATATTGCGGGTTACAACTATTTATTACCAAAATATAACCGAAATATTTACAGTGGATTTTTGATAGAAGAATTCAAAAAGGGAAATATTTGGAAAATTACGGCTGGTTTACGTTACGATTATTCAACGTTTAAATCTGAAGGATATTTTGATGATTTCTTGTATAATTATTTAATAGAAAGAGGAAATTCTGCTGGAATTGCAGATTTTTATGCAACAAGAAGTAAATCTATTGATAGAAATTTTAGTAACCTAAACGGAATGATTGGCGCAACATTTCAGCCAAATGATTTGTGGGATTTTAATTTGAATGTCGGAACTAATTTTCGTTTACCAACGGCTATAGAATTAGGTGCTAATGGAATACATCACGGAAGTTTTCGACACGAACGCGGTGATGAAAATCTTGATGTAGAAAAAGGAATTGCGGTAGATTTCAAATCTGTTTTTCATAAAAATGATTGGGATATTTCCATTAGTCCATACTTATATTATTTCAGCAATTATATTTTCTTGAAACCTTCTGGTCAATTTTCTATTTTACCACATGGCGGACAAATTTATCAATACACGCAAAACAAAGCGTTGTTAACTGGTTTTGAGTTTGAAGTACGTAAAAAAATCAACGAAAATTTTGATGCAAATGTTATTTATGAATATTTGTACAATCGTCAAATTACCGAAAACAATAAATTAGGAAAT
This sequence comes from Algoriella sp., assembly GCF_036647415.1. Taxonomy (NCBI): domain Bacteria; kingdom Pseudomonadati; phylum Bacteroidota; class Flavobacteriia; order Flavobacteriales; family Weeksellaceae; genus Algoriella; species Algoriella sp. The sequence continues at coordinate 32,366 of NZ_JAVXKG010000029.1, read as the reverse complement.
TATTTACCATTTACCCCTGCAAATAATTTGTTTGGTCAAATCAATTACAAAATCAATCAAAATATTGATTTTTTAGATGATGTGAACTTTTTCGCTAATGGAAAATATACGTTTCAACAAGATAAAATTGCACAAAATGAAGACATTACAGCAAGTTATTTCTTGGTAGGAATTGGTGGAAAAACTCAATTAAAATTCAACAATTTTAGAGCAAATTTAAGTATTCAAGTTTCTAATTTACTGAACAAGAATTATTACAATCATACCAGTTTTTATCGTGCTTTGCAGTTACCAGAACAAGCTCGAAATATACAAGTTATGTTAGGAATTCCGTTCGGAAAATAGGTGGAAAATGAGAAAGTATAATCCAATTTTTGGACTATTCTTTGCAATTATCATTTTTTCAATACCAATTTTTAATCAACTTCACTTTTCATTAATCGATCATTCCGAAACGATTAATAATCAGAAAAAAGAAGTTATTCATCATCAATGTCATCATTTTACGTTTTATACTATTTTTATTGATACACATGATGAACCAAAAATTGAACTTGATGTAGAAGATAATTTTCAGAAAGAAAAAAGTCTAAATTATATAGAAAATCTTGTTTTTTCTACAATAGAATTAAGTTTTACACGTGGTCCACCAAAGGCGGATATTAGAATTTCGTAATCATTTTTTAGAAATTCATAAAACGTTTAAAAATTAAAATTCAATTCAAAAAAATTAAAAAAACATGAAAAATTCAATCTTAAAATATACATTTATTACATTATCAGCATTATTCATTAGCTCTTGTGCAGAAGATTCGATGGATTTGGACACAACAAAACCTGAAATTAATTTGATTTCCCCGAAAGATGAAGCGCATTTTCACTTGGGAGATGAAATCACGATAGAAGCAATTTTGAAAGATAATGTAGAATTGGGAACTGTAAAAGTAGAAATACATTCGGCTGGTGACGGACATCAACATAAAAGTGCTGCTGTCAATTGGGAATATGATGCAGAAGAAGTAATTCCGAGTGGAAAAACTGAACATACGTTTTCTCATAAAGTGAAAATTCCTGCAGAAGGTATCAAAGACGGTCATTATCATTTGGGAATTTTCTTAATTGATAAAGTAGGAAATCAGTCACAATCTTTTATCGAAATCGATGTAGTAGACGAAAATCACGAACATTAAAAATAAATTTATCTAAAACGCCCTAATTTTTGGGCGTTTTTTTGTGTTAATTGTTAAATGAATGCTATTTTAGCACTCCTCAACAATATCAAACAAAAAAATGATTGCAATAGCAGATAGCGGCTCTACTAAAACTGATTGGGTAATTTTAGGAGATGACTTAAATGAAGTTTTTAGAACAAGCACAATAGGATTTAATCCATATTTCGTAACGTCACAAGATATTTGCGAAGAGTTACAAAAAAATGAAGATTTTGCACCTTATGTAAATGATTTTACAAAAGTTTTCTTTTACGGCGCAGGAACATCAAGCCCAGTAATGCATGAAGTTGTAGAAAAAGGTTTACGCGCATTTTTTACAAATGCAGAATTTGTAATCGATCACGATTTATTAGCAGCTTGTTATGCGACTTACATGGGAAAACCTGCAATGGTTTGTATCTTAGGAACAGGATCTAATTCTTGTTATTTTGATGGAAATACAATGCGCGAAGAAACAAAATCTTTAGCTTATATCTTAGGAGACGAAGGTTCTGGAAATGACTTAGGTAAACGTGTTTTACGCGCTTTCTATACAAAAAAAATGCCACCACATTTGGCAAAAGCATTTGATGATTATTACAAATTATCTGTAGATGAATTAAATAAAAATGTGTATCAAAATAAATTTGCGAATACATATTTAGCATCATTCAATAAATTTGTGGTAGAACATAAAAATGATCCATTTATTCAGAAAATAATTTATGATGCAATGTCTTCTTTTATAGAATATCAAATTATGCCATACGAAGAAGCACGTCATTCTGAGCTAAATTTCATTGGTTCTATAGCACATATTTACGAAGATGTAATACGTTCTGTTGCTGCTGAATATCACTTAACAGTTGGTCATATTATCAGAAAACCAATTGATAATGTAGTTGATTATCACAGAAATTATTTGATAAAATAAGATGATAAATCAATCCAAAATTGCTGTAATTTCTTACAATACACCTCATCGTAAAACACAAGATGTGCTGAATGGTTTGAAAGCAAAAGGCTATGAAAAGATTAAAGTTTTTGCTTTACCTTTTGTACAACGTGAAAATCCGTTCAAGCCAATCTATCAGCATCGTCCAAGTAAGGCAATAGAAGTTGAACCGATAGAATTTTGCAAAAACTTTGGTTATGCTTTTGATTTAACAACAGCCGAAACACTGAATGAACAATTAAATGATTTTGAGGCTGATTATGTAATTATTGCTGGAGCAGGTTTGTTACCAGATGAGTTGGTCGAAAATCATAAAATAATTAATACACATCCTGGTTTTTTACCACTTACACGAGGTTTAGATTCGCTGAAATGGGCAATTACGAAAGATGTAAAAATTGGTGTAACGACTCATTTTGTAGATACAGAAGCTGATGCAGGTTTTTTGATTGAACAAAAACTTGTGCCGATTTACGGAAATGACACGTTTCATTCGGTTGCCTATCGTCAATATGAAATGGAGATTGAAATGTTGATAAATTCGGTTGAATTAATTCCAACTTTAACAGATTTTAAATCACTTTCATCCAACGAATTTGAAGCTACTCGACGAATGCCAAAAGCAATTGAAGAAAGTTTAATGCAAGCTTTTGAAAACTATAAACAACAATTTAAAGTTGATTAAAATTCATATACAAAACAAAAAAGACCAACAAATGTTGGTCTTTTTTAGTTTATTTAAATTCTATTTCATTCAAATTAAAAACTTCATATAGCGTTTCAAAGTAATTAATTTTATAATCATTAATTTCTACGATTGATTTTTCTAACTTAAATAAATCTTTTTTATCAATATTTATACTTTTAAATAACTCATTTTCTTTTGCATGAATTTTATAATAAGTATTACTAACTAAATTTTTTATAACTAAATTCCTACCAGAAATGTATACAAAAAAAAACATTATAAAAAATGTTCGTTATAAATCTATTGTGAATAAAGTTTGAATGATAATTAATTATAGATATAACATCTTTTTTGTAGTTATATAAAACAAAATTTCTTTCGTAAGGAATATAAACTATTGGCAAAAAAGGATGTGAAAATTAATAATCAATATTCATTAATATCCTATTCCAATTTCCATTTACTTCTGTAAATCGATCTGTAATATCAACTCCTTCATTTGTAATTTTAGGTATTAACAATTCTCTTCCGTTGTTTGGCTCATCATAACCAATTATTTCTAATTTTAATAATTGATCAAAAGACTCAAGTCTTTCATCAGGATAATACATAAATTAAAATTATTTCAACTACTCATTTTTTGATTGAAAAATAAAAATCATTTTTACAATTCTCGTGCTAATAATTCATCACCTTTTCTCTTTATTTTCTTGAAAGCATGATAACAACAATACAAAATAACAACAGCAATAATAAATGCTAATGGTGCAAGAACAATAGCTGTTATACTCAATACGGTAGAACTTAAAGTTTCTCCTGTATTGACCAAAAAATTACCAGCTCCTGCAGTTGTAGTTGTCGACACTGCACGTGCAGCAGCAGTAGTACCACTTATCGCTGCGGCAGTTCCACCACCAGCAATTATAGCCAAAGCCCAAGTTGCAACTTCATTCATTTCTGGCATTGTAATTCCTACAGCAATAGTACCAGCCACACCTGCTAGCGGAACAGCAATGGTATCTAACATATTATCTATAATCGGAATATAGTACGCACCAATTTCTACCAACATCGCAACTCCTAAAGTTATTAACGCTGGTGTGCTACCAACCCACAACCAACTTTCATCTAAATTAATAAAACTACCACCAAGTTTAACGGCTAAACTTAAAACAAATAAGGGTAAAAAAATTCTAAAACCAGCAGCAGCGGCTAAACCAATTCCCAGAAAAAGAGAAAAAATTGTTGAAATTGACAATAAATCATTCATAGTGTGTTATTCTAAATGGTTCTAATTGTATAAATATAATGATAAAAAAAAATAAAAATTTTATTATTTTTTCTTTCCTTTGCATCCGATTTAAAGAAAGCAAAGTACTGTAAAGTACTTTTTTTATGTACAATAAACACTAAATGTCTGTATTACATCTAAATAATCGATTAAAAACTCTATCAATTGCAAATTGTTTGAGTAATATTCGTATTCTTAAAAATCAACCAACCAATGACGCTACATCGACACAACAAAAATCATTCGCAAATCAACAATTTTTTATTTTAGATTCTGATATGAAACGAGTATATTTAAGAAATTTTTTCAAAGGATCTTGCAATGAAATCAATTAAGGAAAATAAGAAAAACAAGAAAAAGAACATGCTAGTAATTGGGATTGCAGGAGGAACTGGTTCTGGAAAGACAACGGTTGTACATAATATTTTACGTGATTTGAACGCAGAAAGCGTTATCGTAATTTCACAAGATAATTATTATAAAGATCAACCAGAATTATCTTTTGAAGAACGTTCAAAAACAAATTTTGATCATCCAAGATCTATTGATTTTGAATTATTGAAAGAACATGTTGCTGCTCTAAAAAATGGAGAATCTGTTTCACAACCTGTCTATTCATTTATTACGCATAGCCGTCAAGATGAAACAATTTTAACACATCCACAATCTGTCGTTATTGTAGAAGGTATTTTAGTATTAACTGATGCCGATTTACGCGAATTGTTTGATGTGAAAATCTTTGTCCATGCAGATTCTGACGAGCGCCTTATTCGTCGTGTTCGCCGTGACATACAAGAAAGAGGTCGTGATTTAGATGAAGTTTTAACTCGTTATCAAAAAACATTAAAACCGATGCATCAACAATTTATAGAACCGTCTAAAAATTATGCAGATATTATAATTCCTAACATGAAGAAGAAAAATTCTGTTGCAATCAAGGTTTTATCAACTGTAATTAAAGAAAAATTAAACTCTAAAACTACCGTATAATGAAAGATAAGTCGGAAGAAATATTAGATGATGAGCTTACGCCAAAGAAAAAAATAATGGACACACGTGTTGTAAAATTTGTGTGGAATCGTTATTTTATCTTAACAATTGCATTTGCTGTCTGGATGTTTTTTTTCGACCAAAATTCTTTTTTTGTACACCGTGAGTTAGACAAACAAATAAAACTTTTAGAAGTTGATGAATCCTATTTTCAGGAACATTTGAATACTGAAACTGAAAAATTAGATCAACTTAACAGCAATCCTGCCGAAATAGAACGAATTGCAAGAGAAAAACATTTCTTGAAAAAAGATGATGAAGATATTTTTATTATTGAACAAGAAAAAGTAAACAAGCCACAAAAAAAGGAAAATGAGTAAATTATTTGAGAATTTTGATATAATTTCTGACAAAGAATGGAAAAATAAAGTTCAAGTTGAACTAAAAGGTTTAGAATATAATGAAACATTAGTTTGGGGAACAAACGATCAAATTAACGTAAAACCATTATATACAAAAGATGATGTTGATTATTCAGCTATTCAACCTTTACCAAGAAACTCAAAAGATTGGAAAATAATTTCGAAATATACAGGAAATATCAACCAAGATTATAGCTTTTTATATGGTTATTTAATTCCTCAAAAAAGTTTTAATGAAAAAATTGAGCTTCCAAATTATTTAGATTTATTCATTGAATTTGATGGTTCTACTGATTTAAAATCCTTAGAAAACATTCCTAATCTTAAATATTTAGATTTAGATATTTATGGTTATTTGGCTCAAAATGGTTTGTGGCAAAATGATTCTCAAAAAGCATCTAAAGCATTAGTAAAAGAAGTTCTTGAACTGAAAAATTTTGAAAAAGTAATTTCTATTCAAGCCGATGTTTACCAAAATGCAGGCGCAAATCATGTACAACAACTTGCAATAACATTGGCACATGCTGTAGAATATTTAGAAAATTTTGGAGCAGACATTGCCGACAAAATCTATTTTAAATTTGCTGTTGGAAGTAATTATTTCTTTGAAGTTGCCAAATTAAGAGCTTTTCGTTTTTTATGGAAACTAATTTTAGAGCAATACAATAAAGAAAGTGAAGCCTTTATATTTACATCAACTTCAGATCGAAACAAATCTAAATTAGACATTTATAACAATGTTATTCGTACAACTTTAGAATCATCTGCTGCCATTTTTGGTTCAAGTGATGCTGTATTTGTTGGTTCGTATGATGAAGTAAATAACGAAACTGATTTTGGTTTAGAACTGGCTGCAAAACAACAATTATTATTGCAAAAAGAATCTTATTTAAATCAATTTACAGATCCTGCTGCTGGTTCTTTTTATATTGAAAGTTTAACGAATCAATTAGCTGAAAATGCGTTAGAGTTATTCAAAACGATACAAAATGTTGGAGGTTTTGTAAGAGCATTAGAAAATGAGACACTTCAAGACTATATTTACACGAGTGCAAAAAAAGAGCAAAAAGATTTTGATGAGCAAATCATCAAATTAATTGGTGTAAATAAATATAGAAACGAAGCGGATGTTATAGAAAAAATACCAAAAGAAAAGATTATAAAACAAGCGCTTTTCATTCCGATAGTTCCTACTCGTTTAGCAGAAAAAGAAGAAAAAAAATAATATTCAATTCCAGTTTAACTCAAAATTAGAATTAAATATTTTTAAGATAAATTATTGCAGAAACTATAGTTAATTCTATATTTTTTGCATTTTTTTTTATACTTATATATTTCATTAAAAAGTAAATCAAGCATTTACTAAGGTAAATTATGATGGATAAATCAATTATAAATAATTATTTCAAATCTTTATTTCCGATAGAAAATGATGTTGTTGAAAAAATAACAACCTCTTTTTGTCAATTTGAATTAGATAAAAATAAAATTCTAATCGATCAAAATACAATAAGTACTAAAACTTATTTTCTAGAAAAAGGATATGTACGTTCTTACACACTAAATGAGGATAATGAAGAGGTAACGACAAATATTTTTTATGCGCCATGTTTTGTAAATGATTTTTTATCTTTCTTTAAAAAAGAACCTACAAAAGAAATTTACCAAACTATTTCTACTTGTTCTTTTTGGGAAACTAGCTTAGAAAATGTTCAAAACAATTTTCACAATATACCTGATTTCAGAGAATTCAGTCGGCTATTATTTGTCATAAATTATTATAAATTAAATGATCGTATTATAGCATTAACTAGTCAAAAAGCTGAAACTAGATATTTAAATTTACTCGAAAAACATCCAGATATTTTTCAACATGTACCGTTAAAAATCATTGCCTCGTATTTAGGTGTTACCAATAGTTCTTTAAGTAGAATTAGAAAAGAAATCGTTAAATTTTAATTATTTGCCATTTGGCAATTTTAAATGAAAACGATTATCCTATTTTTATCAAAATAAATCACAATGAATAAAAAACAGATTACAATTGTTGGACTTGGTGGAGTTGGCGGATATTTTGGTTTTAAAATTAATGAATTTAATGAAAAAGCTAACGAATTCTTCATTTCCTTTGTTGCAAGAAATGAAACTTACACCGTTGTTAAAGAAAATGGTCTAACCCTACTTTCTTCTGAACATACAGAAAGTGTAACAAAACCTAACTTCGTTTATCAAAATATTAGCGAAATAAATCAACCAGATTTGATTTTAATTTGTGTGAAAGAATATGATTTAGAAAATGTCTGTAAACAATTGCAACGTATTATTACTGAAAATACAATTCTTCTTCCTTTGATGAATGGAGCCGATATTTATGACCGAATCCGAAAAATTATTCCGAATAACACAATTTTACCCTCTTGCGTATATGTTGCGTCACATATAAAAGCAAAAGGAATTGTTGAACATAAAGGTAAAGCTGGGAAAATAATTATAGGTAAAGACCCAAATCATTCTTCAAAAAATATAGATTGGATCATTAATTTACTTCAAAATAGTAAAATTGATTTCGATTATAAAGAAAATTCATTTGCAGATATTTGGACAAAATTTATTTTTATTGCAAGTTTTGGTTTGGTTACTGCAAAATATAATTCTTCTATCGGAACAGTTTGTACAGATGAAATTCAGAAACAAGAAGCCACAAATATTATGGTAGAGTTAAAATCTATTGCAAATAAAAAAGGAATTATTCTTCAAGATAATATTATTGAGAGTACATTCGAGAAAGCGATGACTTTTCCTTTTAACACACCAACTTCTTTGCAATTAGATATCAATTCGAAAAAAGAAAATAATGAACTCGAATTATTTGCTGGTGCAATTATCAATTATGGAAAAGAATTAAATACTACAACTCCCTTTACCGAGAAAATATATTCGGAATTAAAACAAAAAATTTAAATTATTTTCCGTTCAAAATATTATCAATTATTTTGATTTCCGTAATTTCGTCACTTCTATTTTTATTATGTAAAGTATAGAAGTGACGAAATTAATTTATAAAACACAACAAAATTGAATAGTGCAGTTTTAACTCCTGAATTTCAGGACTATCTAAAAAAAATAGAACACGAAGATATTAAATCGATAGGTCTTAAAAAATCGCCTTTTTCTACAATATCTCCCGCAGAAATTGCACAACAATTAAAAGGTTTACAAGTTGCGAAACATAAATTTCCAACACTGTACAGTTCCGAAAACATTTTTTTTCCACCGAGTATTAATTTGGAACAAGCAAGTTCTGAAGCTACTGCAAATTATAAAGCAACTTTAGTTAATGGTAAAAACTTAGTCGACTTAACAGCTGGTTTTGGAATTGATACAATGGCTTTTTCAAAATCATTTGATAAAGTATATCATATTGAACAGAATGAGGAATTAAGTGAAATTGTAAAGCATAACGCTTCTATTTTAGCCCCAAATCTTGAAACATTTACAGGAACTTTTCAGGCTTTTTTTGATAAAAATCCAACGTTAAAATTTGACGTAATTTATCTTGATCCAGCTCGTAGAAATTCTGGTGGACGCAAGTTTATTTTAGAAGATTTAGAACCGAATATTCTAGAATGGCTTCCTATTTTTTTTGAAAAATCGGATAAAATAATCATCAAACTTTCGCCTTTATTAGACATCACTTCTACTCTACAACAAGTTAAAAACATTAGTAAAATACACATTGTTGCATTAAAAAATGAAGTGAAAGATTTTCTACTTGTTTTAGATAAAAATAATTCTTCCAAAAATCCATTAATCAAAGCTATTAATTTAGAAAATAATCAGCCCGAATTTGAATTTTTACATGAAGATGAACAGTACGCAAATGCAAAATTTGGAGATATTGCGAACTATATTTACGAACCAAATGTAGCGATTCTTAAAACTGGAGCTTTTAAACTTTTGAGTGAAAAATTTAATCTAATAAAACTTCATCCAAATACACAATTGTATACTTCTGATAAAATTATTGAAAATTTTCCTGGTAAAATTTATCGCATTGAAAGTCATATCAATAATCCTAAAAAGGAACTCTTAAAAATAAAAGCAAATGTGTTAGTCAAAAATTATAATCAACCAATTGATATTGTTAAAAAGAAATTCAAAGTTGTAGATGGCGGCGATATAACTTTAATTTTCACACAAAGTATTGATGGTTTTCGTATTCTAAAAACTTCTCGTATTTAGTTGGGTTTGGCGAAAAGTTGTGCTATTTTTATACAACGATTCATTCATCCCAATAAAATATATTTTGAAACTTAAAAATACAATCGAAAACTTCATCTTCGGCGAAGCATTAGCAGACGGATTAAAAACATCGCTAGCGATTGTTATTCCGCCTTTAATTGCTAGTTTTTTTGATGATTTACATGCAGGTGTTACAATAAGTTTAGGTGCTATTTTAGCGCACATGACGGACACTCCTGGTCCATTTAAAGAAAGACGAAACCTAATGTGGCTTTCGGTTATTTTAATTTTCGTTGTATCATTTTTCACAAAAAGCATCAATAGTTTTCCAATTATCTTAGGTATTTGCCTAACAATTATTGTATTCCTTTCAAATATGCTAACAGTTTGGGGACAACGTACAAGTGCGCTTGGAATGGTTGTTATGATGACTATGGTTATGAATATGAATGATCTAAGAGCTGAATTTAGTCCATTTCATATTGCATTATTTGTTTCTGCTGGTGCAGTTTGGTACACTATTTTTAGTTTAGCAATCAGTACATTTCGTCCGTACAGAATGGCGCAACAAAACTTGGCTGATGCGATGATTCATATTTCAGAATATATTAGAATTAAAGCCTCTATGTTTGATAAAGATTCTGAATATGATGATATTATAAAAAAACTGATTGACGAACATGTTGTCATAAATGAGAAACAAAATTTAGTTAGAGAGTTAGTTTTTACAAATAAAAAATTAGTAAAAGATCAAACTCCGATCGGGCGATCTATTGTATTTATCTTTTCAGATTTGATTGATATTTTTGAGAATATAACAGCAAATCAATACGATTACAAGAAAATACGCGAAGTTTACGGAGATACAAAAGCGATGCGCAAGATTTATAATATGATGAATAAAATTGCGCATGAATTAAAAATGATAGCTTATCATATCAATTCAAATAAAAAACCTAAACAACCAACATTTGATTTTGAAGTTGAATTAAAAAAAATTGACGATGCTATAAAAGAATTGTATGCAGAGGGCAAAAAACCAATCGTTTTAACTAAAATTTATATCAATTTAAAACAAATTGTTTATAAAATTGAGTTTATACATAAATTCTTCTACGACGATTCTTTTACCGAAAAAAAGAAAAATCCGTTGGATCATGTCGAACATTTTCAACCAACAGTCGATTATTCTATCCGAAAATTACGTGATCATCTCAATCTGAAATCACCAATTTTCAGACATGCTTTACGTTCCTCTATCGTAATGATTTTGGCTTATGGCGTCACTTTTATCATTCCGATGACTTATCATAGTTATTGGATTTTGATGACCGTATTGGTTATCCTAAAACCAGGTTTTAGCGTCACTAAAAAACGAAATTTACAACGTTTAAAAGGAACAATTGGAGGTGGATTAATTGGAATATTAATTTTATTGATCATTCCACAACATAGTATTCGTTTTGTCTTAATGCTATTTTTTATGTTAATGGCCTATACTTTTATTCGTCAAAAATACGCCATCGGAACCTTTTATTTAACCGCTTATATTCTTATATCTTTTAGTTTCTATTCAGAAAAAGATTCTATTTACATTATACAAGAACGTCTTGTAGACACACTAATTGGTGGATTTATGGCTTTTATTTCGTGTTATATTATATTTCCTACTTGGGAAAAAAATAGTATGAATGAATATATTCAAAAAGCATTGATTGCTGACTATGAATTTATCTTTCTAATCTTCAAAAAATTAGCCGATAATGATGTTTCTACAACAGATTATAAGTTAGCACGTAAAGATGTTTTTATTGCAATGGCGAATATAAATTCCGTGTTTCAGCGCGTAATTTCCGAACCAAAAGGCAAACAAGAAAATGCCAAAGAATTGAATAAATTTACAATTTTCAATCAATCATTCGTCTCCTATTCAGTTGGTTTAGTTAAAATTATCAAGAAAAATAATTCTGTTATTTTAACTTCAGAACATATCCGATTAATGAAAAAAATTCTTCAATTACTCTTACAAAATATTCGATTGTATGGTGAATATGAAACGGATCATTTAATGAAGACAATTCAATTTCAAGAGAAAACAATAGCATATACAGAAATTGAAACAGAGGCTTTGCAAAATGAATCTGAATTAATAGAAGATTTGTTAGAGTATTTGTACGAAATAGTTTACGATTTTACCAAAGTTGGGCATGTTTTTGTAACGGACGAACCTTTAAAAGATACTAAAATCACATAAAATGACACTCTCTAACCTATTCAAAAATTTGCGTCCATTCGTAAAACCTTATCGCTCTTTGGTTGTCGCAACTCTGCTTCTAACCTTGCTTGGTTCTTTTACTTCGCAAGTCAATGCAGTTATTTTGAAGTATACTGTAGATTCAATTAACGATTTAGTTGAAGTAGGACAAGGTTTAAAAGAAGGATTAAAAATCATCACTTTCATTTCAATTGTTTTATTAACAAAAGAAATCTTAAATGCTTTTATCAGTTTTGGACAGAAATATTATGGTGAAAAACTAAGAATATTAGTTTCTCAAGATTTATCACAAGCCATTATCGAGAAAATATTGACGTATAAAATGGCTTTTTACACCAATCAAGACAATCAAGCAGGGAAATTACAAACTCGCATAGATAGAGGAATTGAAAGCTTAACACGTCTGGTTCAGAATTTTTTTATTGATATTTTACCTCTTTTTGCCAATTCTATTATTGCGCTAATTTTAATGTTCAACGCTAACTTTTATGTCGGTTTAGTTGGTCTTTGTATTGTTCCGATTTATTTTATCATAACACAGCAACAAGCCAAAAAACTGAGTGGTTGGCGAAGAAATTTGAGAGGTTTCAGAGAACAAAAATCACAAGGAATTATTAGTATTATTGATTCTATTACCGTTATAAAATCATTTAACCGCGAAAATATTGAAGGTAAAAAACAGCTTGATTTACAAAAAAGTTTGACTGATAATCAAATGCAAACGCGTAAAACAAGTTTCATTTTTGATGGATTAAAATCATTTATAGAGCAATTTGGTGTTGTAATTATCATTATTTTGACAAGTTATTTGGTTCTTAACGGACAAATGACAATTGGTGCGATAATGTTTCATATCCTTCTGTTTAATAACGTTTCGGCGCCAATTCGACAATTGCATCGTATTTATGATGAAATGAATGATGCAATGATTTATTCAGAAAGTTTTTTTGGTATTTTAGATGCGAATGAAGAAGTAGAATCATCTGGAAAATATATTCCAACCGAATTAAAAGGGAAATTTGAAATTCAAAATGTAGATTTTTCTTATCCAAATGGATACAAAGCCTTAAAAAATATAAATATGACCATTCAACCTAATAAAATTACGGCTTTGGTTGGTTTATCTGGTGCAGGAAAAAGTACAATTATTAATCTTTTAGATAAATTTTATCAACCAAATTCTGGTAAAATACTTTTAGATGGAATAAATTTAGAAGAATATGATACACAATATTTACGAGATAATATTGGTTTAGTACTTCAAAAAAATCACATTTTTAATGGAACAATCGAAGAAAATATTCGATACGGAAATATCAATGCAACTTTTGACGAAATAGAAGATGCTGCAAAAAGAGCGTATATTCATGATCAAATTTTGGATTTACCAGAGCAATATCAATCCAAAGCATTGTTACTTTCTGGTGGTCAACAACAACGTATTGCCATTGCACGTATGTTTCTTAAAAATCCACCAATTATTTTCTTAGACGAACCTACTGCAAGTTTGGATGCAATTGCGACAGAACAAATTAAAAACAGTATAGATGCTATAAAAAAGAATCGTACAGTAATTATTATTTCGCACAGTATTTCTCAAATTATAGATTCTGATTATACGTATGTGATGAAACAAGGCGAGGTTGTAGAGCACGGTGTACACGAAGATGTGTATAAAATGAGTGGAACTTACAAGGAAATTTTTGATGCAATGGCAAAAAGTCTAAACATAGAAAAAATAGCCAAAACATTAGATGATGACGAAGAAGAAAATTATTAAAAATAATTGAATTTTAAACGATTATAATCATTAACTTTAAAATGAATAAAAGCATTAAGTATGAAAAAATTATTTTTAATAATGGCAAGTCTTACTTTCGTCACCCAATCGTGTGAACCAAAGAAAGAAATTAACAACGAATTAGCAGAAAATAACAAAACATACGACAATGCTTTAGATGTCCCTGTTGGTAAAATTGGCGTGATAATAAATATTGATTCTTTGGGCTTTTTCGATCATAATTCTCAAGATTTAAACACAAAAATAGATTCAAAATACATTAAAAATCAACTTCATCAATTAAATTCTACGTTTGATATTAATCAAATTATTAAAGATAAATCAATCAAAATATTGAATGAAAATCATTATAAATATGATATTATCAACCAATACAACAAGGCCGATTTTCCGAAAGATTTGGTAACCAACGAAAATCTGAAAAATATTAATTTTGATTTGTTAAATAAAAATTACAAACAAGACGATTTGGTTCTTCTTAATATAAAATCTGGTTTAGATTATAACCCAGAAGACAAACAAAAATATGTTGCAAAAACATACGTGTATATTAATATTTTAGACCTAAAAAACAAAGTCTTAAAATACAGTGAAACCATTGGTGGAACAAAATATATAGATGAAGCTGCCAATAAAATTTCGACAAAAAGTCTTGAAATAAAACTGAATGAATCTCTTAACGAAACCTTAGAAATCATTGATAATAAATATTAAAATACATTGAACTATGCGGTCAAATTTATTTGACAATTTTTGGAAGTCCTGATTCTTAATAGATTCAGGATTTTGTTTTATATGGATTTAAGATAAGATTATCTTATCTTTGGCTTTCCAAATTTTAATCAATACAGGTTGATTTTTAATTAATCAACAATAAATCATAATCATTCAATAATGAATTTTCTAACAGTCGAAAATCTTACCAAATCATACGGTATTCGTACCCTTTTCAAAGATGTAAATTTCCATGTAAACGAAGGCGACCAAATTGCTTTTGTTGCAAAAAATGGAAGTGGAAAATCTACTTTACTTAAAATTTTATCAGGATTAGAAACTCCAGATTCTGGTGATATTCGTATAAACAAAGGTGTTAAAATTTTGATGTTAGATCAATCAGATGATTTTGACGAAAATTTGAAAGGTGAAGAATATATTTTCAATCACTCTAATGAAGTTTTAGATGTTGTTCATCAATACGACAACATGATAGAAAATGATCCGACAAATCCAGAATTAATGGATTTGATGAGTAAAATGGATTTGTTAGATGCGTGGAAAGTAGAACCTACGATTAGAGAAATTCTGTCGAAACTTAAAATTGATTTCTTAGATCAAAAAATCGGGAAGCTTTCTGGTGGTCAGCGTAAACGTATTTCATTAGCCAAGTTTTTAATTGATTTAAGTTTTGAAGCGGGTTATGTTTTATTGATTTTAGATGAGCCAACCAACCATTTGGATATCGAAATGGTAGAATGGTTAGAATATTTCTTGAACAAAGAAAATAAAACTTTGATTTTGGTAACCCACGACCGTTATTTTTTGGATGCAATTTGTACCAAAATATTAGAAATGGAGGACAAAATGCTATACGTACATTCGGGCAATTACGAAACATATATTACCAACAAAGCGTTGCGTGTAGACAATCAAAACGCAACAATTGACAAAGCAAAAAATCTATATCGTAAAGAAATAGAATGGATGCGTCGCCAACCAAAAGCGCGTACAACAAAGTCAAAATCTCGTATTGATGCTTTTTATGACACAGAAGAAGCTGCAAAGCGTAAAATTGTAGATCAAAAAGTAAAATTAGAGATGGTAATGACACGTTTGGGTCAAAAAATCATCGAAATGGAACATGTTTCGAAAGCTTTTGGTGAGAAAAAAATTCTTGACGATTTCTCTTATATTTTTGCTCGTGGAGCTAAAATTGGATTAGTTGGTAAAAATGGTGTTGGTAAAACAACTTTTTTACGCATTTTAGAAGGAATAGAAGATGCCGATTCTGGAATTATAGAACGTGGAGAAACATTGAACATTGGACATTTTAAACAAGAAGGTTTAAAATTTAATGAAGATATGCGCGTGATAGAATTTGTGAAAGATATTGCAGATTTCTTTCCATTATCTAACGGTAAAGAAATGCGTGCCGAACAATTCTTAGAAATGTTTTTATTTTCTCCAGAACAACAACATACACACATCGGAAAATTGAGTGGTGGTGAGAAAAAACGTTTACAATTATTAGCAATTTTATACCGTAATCCGAATTTCTTAATCTTAGATGAGCCAACAAATGATTTGGATTTACCTACTTTGACGGTTTTAGAAGATTTCTTAGAAAGTTATCAAGGTTGTCTTTTGGTGGTTTCTCACGACAGATATTTTATGGATAAAGTGGTAGATGAACTAATGATTTTTGAAGGAGAAGGAATTCTTTCTCGATACATGGGAACGTACACAGAATACTACATTGACAATAAAAATAGACCAGAAACTGAACCAAAAAAGATAGAAAAAGTTGAAATTATAGAAGAAGTAAAAATTGTTGAACCAATTAAAACTGAAACGAAATCAAAAAAATTATCTTTTAAAGAACAGCGCGAATTAGAAGAAATAAATAAAGCTTTACCTACTTTAGAAGCAAAAAAAGAAGAGTTAACAAACTTACTTTCAGATCCAAATTTGGCGTATGATAAAATCGCAACAATTGGCGATGAATTACAAGCTATTGTAGACGAAATTGAAGAAAAAGAACTCCGCTGGTTAGAGTTATCAGAATAAAATGAAGGAAGCAAATTGCTTCCTTTTTTTATGAATATATCCTTCAATAATAATTATTTAGAAGTTTATTTTGGTGATTAAACTTTTTAAACTATATTTACTCTATCAATCATCAGGAGTTTCTGAAAATTACAGAACACCAACCGAGCGTAAACCTGCTACGGTGGTATAGAATGAGGGCAAACCGCCAAATAAAAGGTTAATCTCCACTCTATCCTGTTGTTTTAATCATTCTAAAAAAATATTAAACAATGGAAAATCTAAAAAATGAATTTATCTCTTTATTCAGAGAATTAACGGACAATGAATTAATAGAACGCTTTAATCAATCTGTCGGAATTAGCGCATGGAATACCGCAAGAAGATGTTACGTAAAAACATTATTCAATGAATTACAATACCGAAATTTTGATTGTACAACAGTAGAAAGAGGAAATACATTTTCTCTTCAACACAAAGTCATTTTGGTTGAAAATAGATTAGAATATTTGGAGTAAAACATTTTAAATTCTTCAAAATTATCTGAAATTAACCTACATCAAGTTTATTATTCTTAAAGTGTAGTATTTTTATTAAAATATTTTATTATGGATAGAAAAAGCTTCATAAAAACTTCTTTATGGACTTCTTTATTGGCTTTCACAGGTATTTCTGTAAGTGCAATCACGAATAATGACGACAAAAAAATAGATAAGAAAAAACCTAAAAAAGATGGTTTGAGAGGTGTGGAAATGGTTTGCTCGCCAACCAATACGCATATGGTAGGAAATGGTTTTAAGGTGATGAATTTTTATCCGAACGGAAAAGGTTTTGAGGAGCGTATGAGTCCGTTTTTCTTATTAGATTTTAATGCGGAAGTTAATTTTCCACCGTCTGATATTGCGCACGGCGTTGGTGTGCATCCACATAGAGGAATAGAAACTATAACTTTTGCCTATAAAGGTGCAGTGGCTCATCATGATAGCGCTGGAAATTCGGGTGTGATAAATCCTGGTGATGTGCAATGGATGACTGCTGGTGGAGGCGTTTTGCATAAGGAATATCACGAGCAAACCTTTAATCAAAAAGGAGGCGCTTTTGAGATGTTACAGTTATGGATTAATTTGCCCAAGGCACATAAAATGACTCCTGCAAAATATCAAGGAATTACCCACACAGACAAACCAAAAGTAGAACTGCCAGATGGACAAGGAACTGTCTTTGTGGTTGCAGGCGAGTTTAATGGCGTTTCGGGTATTGCGACTACATTTTCCCCAGTTCACTTGTACGATATGCATTTGAAAAAAGATGCTAAAGTGAGTTTTGAACTTCCTGAAAATTTTAATTCTGGATTGTTGGTTGTAGACGGCGATATTGAAGTAAATGGTAATAAAGTACCTGAAAATCATTATGTTCAATTAGCTAATGAAAAGGGAGCAATTGAGATAAAAGTGAATCGAAATGCTCTTGTAATGGTGCTTAGCGGCGAACCTTTGAACGAACCTTATGTGAGTTATGGTCCTTTTGTGATGAATACGGAAGACGAAATCCGTGAAGCGATTGAAGATTATAAGGCTGGTAAGTTTGGTTTTTTGGCAGATTAGTGAGGTTATAATTATAAAAATTTATTTTTAACTATCTTTATCAAAAATAAATCAATGAAAAAATTAGCACTTATTTTGGGAATTTTTGCAAGTAATTTTGCCTTTTCTCAAACTGTAAATGATGTTCCAATCAAAGATATTAATGTAGATTATGTACAGATTATTGGAACTGGTCGCGGATTGAGTACAAAACTAAATGTTCGATTGGATTTTGGACAAGATACAAAGTCATTTTCATTGAAAAATGGTCTTAAAATAAAAGATGAACGTGGAATTGCTGTAAAATTTAATTCGATGATTGATGCGTTAAATTTTATGTCATCAAATGGATATGAATTTCAATTTGCCTATACGTCAAAAGAAAATGACGATGATGCGCTTTACTACATCTTGAAGAAACGAAAATAAAAAAATCCTCAACTAAGTTGAGGATTTTGTGTTTTAATATATAGCCACTCCGAATCTTAACAAGATGTTTATGTTAAACGGGCTACGGCTTAATTTTTACAATTTTATTCTCACGAATAATTACAATTTCGCTATTTTTTTCTTTTTTAAACTCAAGCATTTTTTCATACGCTTTTTCAAGTCCTTTTAGGATCTTTGTTTTTCTAATATTTTTAGCTTCTTTTGTCATAATAATTTTTTAAATCATTAAACTTCTCTAAGTTATGAATTACAATTTCTTCTTCAAAATTTTTCTCAGCAATTAAGATTGGTTTCCCCTCAGAATTATCAAATATTAAAACTTGGTCAACAATTTCTAAATAAATATCAAACAAATTTTTAATTCCATTGACGTATCTTCTCTCGATGACATCAATTGGAATATTATGACCGCCTTCTTTTACTCTTATTTTTACACGCTCTTTCGCTAAATCTGAATTTCTTAACCAAAAGAAAAGTAAGGTAGTATTATAATCATTTTCTTTAGCAAACTTAATTTTTTGTTTATAAATTTTAGTTGCTAATGTTGTCTCAAATGCAAAATTTTCTTGATTCTTAAATAATTCATCAATTCGATTTAGCATTATTCTTCCAGCTTCAAACGCAACTTTTTCTGGTTGAAATGGAGAAAGTCCTTTTGCAATTTCGTCTGCATTCACAAATTCTTTACAATCCAAAATCTCAGGTAAAATTGTAAATGAAGCTGTTGTTTTTCCTGCCCCATTACAACCTGCAATTATGTAAAGATTCTTATCATCCATAGGTACAAATTTACATTAAATTTTGAAGGAATTGAATACTTTATTTCAACTTGAAATCTATCAATATACAAATCAAAAAAAATCCCCAACTAAAAATTAGTTGAGGATTTATATTTTAAATA
Organism: Algoriella sp.; assembly: GCF_036647415.1. Lineage (NCBI taxonomy): Bacteria > Pseudomonadati > Bacteroidota > Flavobacteriia > Flavobacteriales > Weeksellaceae > Algoriella > Algoriella sp. The sequence goes on along the minus strand of NZ_JAVXKG010000029.1, from coordinate 12,794 downwards.
AAATTATTCTTAGTTAATCTTTTCAGCAACGTAATCACTTTCGTTTCCTAAGCGATCTATGGCTTTCAGAGCAACTGCGTTTAAGCTTTTACCATCTTTGTATTTAGAAATAGATTGTTTAGATCTTGTTCCTTCCATAATTGTTGTTTCCCAATCGTTATTGTAACGTGTGTACAAAATCCATTTAGCAACATTAGAAGATGTTTTATTGTCATTCCAATTCATTACAACCTCAGAAGAAGTTTTGCTAATATAAAGACTTGGTTTCGCCAAACGATCTGATTTAATCCAATTCATAGACGGAATAAGTGCTTTATTTTTGTACGGACCTTCTTTCAGATAAGATAACATCGACGGATTTTTTGACAAACCAGCGATACTCCAATGGATTACTCCAACATTATTTTGTAAAATATCTCCTGCCATTTTTACCTGATTTGTAATTTCTGTTGTACGATCTGCAACTTTTACTTCTACGGTATTAAGACCTGGCCAAAGGTGACGATTGTGCGTATTCTCTGATTTCCACCATTCTAAAAGTTTAGGAAAACTTTGACCTGTCGAATTAATTGGCCAATATAACTGTGGTGAAAAATAATCTACCCAACCTTTGTTTAACCATAATTTTGCATCTGCATACAATTCATCATATTGCGAAGAACCTGTAATTCCAGCTGGATAGCCAGGTTTCCAAATTCCGAATGGACTAATACCAAACTTAACAAATGGTTTTTCTGCTTTTATTTCTTTATAAATACGTTCTATAATTGTATTTACATTTTGACGACGCCAATCTGCTCTTGTTAACGAACCTCCGTTGCTTTTGTAAACATTCCAAGTTGAGTTGTCAGGGAAGTCTGCGCCACCATTGTACGAGGCATAAGGATAGAAATAATCATCAAAATGAACGCCATCTATATCATATCTCGAAACAATATCTTTTACAACTTCTGATACATGATCTTGTGTTTTTTTATCCGCAGGATCAAACCAATACATTCCATTTTTTAATCGAACAATATTTTCTGGCGATTTTTTTACCATCGACTCGCTTGTAACTGGACCTCCACTACTGTGATGCGCACGATAAGGATTTAACCAAACATGCAATTCTATACCACGTTTATGTGCTTCATCAACCCAAAACTCTAACGGATCATAATAAGGCGAAGGCGCTTTACCTTCGGTTCCTGTCAAAAAATAAGACCAAGGTTCGAAATTACTTTTATACAAAGCATCTCCAGCCGGACGAACTTGAAAAATAACTGCATTAAAATTATTTGCTTCTAACATATCCAACAATTTTATCGCCTCTTCTTTTTGCTGTGCCGTTGTAAGATCTCTTTTTGATGGCCAATTTATATTAGCAACTGTTGCAACCCAAGCCGCACGAAATTCGCGATTTACATCTGGAAGTGTTACTTTAAAAACTTCTTCTTTGGGTTTTGATGTTTCCGTTTTTGCAATAACTGTTTCAGAAGGTTTCTTAGTTTCAGAAGGTTTTGGAGTTGTAGTTTCTACTTTTTTGTAAACAATTTTTTTGGAACTTTTATTCGAACTACAAGAAGATAATGTAATCAAAACAAAAGATAAAAAAGTAACAATATATTTAAATTTCAAATTCATCAAAATGGGTTTAGTATATTTAAGAATTACAAAATTAAGAAATAAGCCAATAGGAAACTGCTTTTTATGGATTGTTTATGATTTATATGTTCAATCTTTCTTAAAAAGATGTTTTTTCTGTTTATTCCTTTGAAAAATTTCATGAAAAGAATACATTTACAAAAATGTCTATTTTTATGTTTCTTATTATTCTTTTTGGAGTTCTTATTATTTGTATCAATGTTATTTTACAATCAGTAATCACTGTTTTTTCTTTGAAATACTTACATCAATTTAATTCTAAAAAGGGAGAAATTTCAATTAAGGCTGTTTTATTTCAAACATCTTTGTCAGTTTCGCTTTTAACTTTATTGCATGGCGCACAATGTACAATTTGGGCGGCGACTTTTTATTTCAATCCAAATATTGATAATTTATATAGTTTTAAAGAAGCTATTTATTTTTCGTTAATTACTTTTACAACTGTCGGTTATGGAGATGTTGTTATAAATGGTGATTGGAAAATTTTGGCAGGTTTAGAAGCTATAAATGGAATAATGATGGTTGGTTGGTCTACGGCACTTATGTTTTCTTACTTCCAAATTATACTGAAAAAGAATATCTCAAAATAAATTAATCAAAAAATGCTACGAAAATTCGTAGCATTTTTTGATTCTTAATATTTCTCTTTTTCTAATTTCTCTTTCAATTCTTTGTAATAATCTGGTGCATTTGCATCTTTTTCTAATGCAATGTTTACCCATTTCAATGCCTGATTACGGTCTAATTTATTATTATAGTAGAAATTTGCAGAATTATAAAAATCACGTGCAGAAGAATTTTCATTTAACTGCTCTCCGATCATTTTCAAAACTGTACTAATCGTATTTGTTTCAATATTCAATACAACAGTTGTATTTTCCCAAGCCAAAACTAAATCTGCTTTCTGAGGTGTAACATTTGTAAAACGAATCTCAAATGTTTCTGTTTTATTATTCTTCGATTTCGTCGTTGCTCCTTTTACTTTTAGTGCAACATTAGACTCCTTCCACTCTTTTGGATTCCCCCAGTTTTTAGTGTCTTTATAAAAAATAACATCCCATTCGTCTTTATTTGGAATAGAATACAACGCATATTCACCAGCTGCCAACTCTTTACCATTTACTTTGATCGGTTGATCAAATTTTATCACCGTATTTTCATTTGCTCCAGTTCTCCAAACTTCTCCATAAGGAACTAATTTACCGAAAATCTTACGTTCGTTAACATTTGGACGATTATATTCAACCTCAAATTCAGTTAAACCAACTTTTTGTTCAACTTCAGAATGGCTACTTACAGCAGGAAATTTCATTTGAGCAAAAGCGCAACTTCCAATCAATACGGCTAAAATTGTTGATGTAATTTTCATATTATTCTTTCTTTTTTATCTTATCAGTCTTTTTATCATATCCATACGGACAATGTTTACAACCACTTTTACAACAATATCCACGACGTTTCAGATATTGTGCTGTAAAAATACGAAACCCTTCTGGAGACAAGTAATAATCTCCTTCTTCAAACTTTTTCATTTTATAATTGATGTGAAAATAGTTATAAAATTTCAATCAAAATCAATCCTTTTTTGTAATTCTAATTAGGATTTTGTTTGATAAAGTTACGTCAAATCTAAAATTGTTTTGAGGAAAATTTTATAAAATGAATGTTTTGAATGATATAATTTATAATTTTGTAATAAATTCAAGAATATATCAATGTTTGTAGTTGTTTTGAGCCACTTGTTTCGAAAGAATTTTATTGGAATTACACTATTTCCTTTCATTTTTTTGAGAGATCCGAAATTGAAGGAAAATAAAACCTTAATTAATCACGAAACTATACATATTATACAACAAGTCGAACTCTTGGTTATTCCTTTCTACATTTGGTATTTAACCGAATATTTGTTTCGATTAATTCAATACAAAAATCAACACAAAGCATATCGCAATATTAGTTTTGAGCGAGAAGCTTATGCAAACGAAAAAAATCCTAATTATTTGAAAGAACGTAAGTTCTATAATTTTTTAAAATACATATAAATGATTTGGAATAATTATAAAAGCATAATTCAACCGATTGATTTATCAAAAATTACGTCCCAAAACATTCAGCTTTCCATTTTAAGAGAAGATTTAATTCATTCAGAAATTTCTGGAAATAAATACCGTAAATTAAAGTATAATTTTTTAGAAGCTGAAAAACTTGGTTTCAATAAAATAATCACATTTGGTGGAGCTTTTTCTAATCATATTGCTGCAACCGCTGCCGCTGGAAAAGAATATGGATTTGAAACAATAGGTATTATTCGTGGAGAAGAATTAGCAAATAAAATTGAAGAAAATGCAACTTTACGTTTTGCTAAAAATTGTGGAATGCAGCTGTATTTTATTTCGCGAGAAGAATATAGAAAAAAAGAAGAAAATAGTTTTATTGAATCTTTAAATAATAAATTTCCAAATAGTTACGTTGTACCTGAAGGTGGGACAAATAGTTTAGCAATAAGAGGTTGCAAAGAAATTTTACATGAAAATTGTACTGAGTATGATTTTATAGCAACTGCAATTGGAACATCTGGAACTATTGCGGGACTAATGGAAAGCGCAAAACCTCATCAACAAATTTTAGGTTTTCCTAGTTTAAAAGGAGATTTTATACAAAATGACATCGAAAATCTTACAAAAAAGCGAAATTTCACTATTTTTAATGAATATCATTTTGGTGGATATGGAAAAGTTTCGGAGGAATTAATTAATTTTGTAAATTATTTTAAACAAACAAATCAAATTCAATTGGATCCGATTTATACGGGAAAAATGGTTTTTGGTATTTTCGAATTAATTAAAAATCACTATTTTAGTGAGTATTCTAAAATATTAATGGTACATACCGGTGGTCTACAAGGCATTGAAGGCATGAACCAACAATTAAAAAAGAAAAACAAAATTACTATAGAATGAAAAAATTATTATTAGTTTTTGGTTTTATTATATCAATTATCTCACAAGCACAAGAATCTCGTGATGTTTCTTACATCCGAAAACATGCGATTTTGGCTGTAGAAGAAATGCAATTGTACAAAGTACCAGCAAGTATTACGCTTGCCCAAGGTTTATTAGAAACTGGTGGCGGACAAAGTAAATTGGCGGATCAAGCAAATAATCATTTTGGTATAAAATGTAAAGGTCCAGAAGAATGGCCAAATGATATGCCACGAATTTATCATGATGATGATGCGCGTGGCGAATGTTTCAGAAAATATGGTTCGGTTGAAGAAAGTTACCGTGATCATTCTAAATTTTTAGCATTAAGACCTTATTATAAAGCTCTTTTCAATTTAAGCCAAACAGATTATAAAGCTTGGGCAAACGGACTTAAAAAATCGGGTTATGCAACAGACCCAAGTTATGCTTCTAAATTAATTTCTAGAATTGAAAAATATAATTTAGATCAATTTGATAAAATTTCTACAGAAGAAGTTTATGCAAAATTATATCATTTATACAATAATCAAGACGATAATTTATTAGCTAATAATTCTTCAAAACAACATAAAAAAGAAGAACATAGAGAAGAGAGAAAAGAAATGAAAGAATTAAAAAATAATGTTTCTTTAGCTTCTAATAAATCTATTGATGTTGTTTCTGTTCCAGATAATTCTCAAATTAACAATAGAACTGTAACATACGAAACGAGACCAATAAACCCTACGTTACGTATTAAAAGACATAAAAATAATATACCATACATTGTTGCGTTAGCAGGAGAATCTATTGGTACAATTGCAAAAACATATAATAAAGTACCTTCGGATTTGGCTAGTTTTAATGAAATACAAATGGGATCTAAATTATATGATGGACAAATTGTATTCTTCGGTAAAAAGAAAACAAAAGGATCTGAAACTACTTATAAAGTACAAAATGGAGATGATATGTATACGATTTCACAACGTTTTGGCGTCAAGATTAATAGTTTGTATAAATTAAATAAAATGGAGCCAGGTGATCAACCAAAAATTGGACAACGTATAAATTTAAAAACAAAAGTGAGAAGTTAATTCTTTAAAAATATAAATAAAGGAGGTCGGAATAAATTCCGACCTCCTTTATTTTTTATATAATACAAATTGATTATCTCCATTATTATTTTTGTACAAATGTCCATCATCGTTCAATAAATTAAGATTTCCATCTTCTTCTAAAAACCTATATGCGGAAGCATCTGTACCATAAACAACATAAAAATTACCATCAGTTATCCAAGTTCCTTCTTGTGTATCGATCGTTTTTTTACTAACGTAATCTATTTTTACAACATAGGTATTATCCTTATAAAAATAAAAAGTATAAATCGTAGGATCTTGATTATCTAACTTGATTGTTCCTTGATATTTGCTCAAAAGATTATTTTCATTTTTTACAAAACCAGCATTATTAATTATTTCAAATTTAGCAACTGGATCTTTATAACTACAACTGAATAGCGACAACGAAAATATGGTAATAAGAAGAAAAGATTTCATTTAAAAAAATATTACTTTTATTCTTAAACAAGTTACGTACCAAAATATTAAATTTTTTGTTTTTTATTAAAAGAATACATCAAATAGAAAAAGAATGGTAAAATAAATATTGAACCTAATAATAATGCCCAAGCCAACATATTTATAGTGCTTTCTGCTCCGAAATCATCTAATAAAGATAAAGTTGAACCATCTTTGAAAAGTACCAAATTAGGAAAATGCGAATAAGATGCTGCAAACAAAATCATCATGACAATTAAAGCGCCATAAATTTTTGTGAATTTATCTTTGCCTTTGTTCAAATCTATGATTAATAATAGAATAGATAATGTTGCTAATACAACTGCTATGTAACCATAAATTTGGTCTGTAATCCAATTAAACAAAGGAATCTCTTTCCAAATTGAAACAAGAAATACAAGTGCGCCTGCAACAAAAATTAATGTTGTATAAATTTTTGCTCTTTTTCTTAATTTAATTTTATCTCCTTCTTTTTTAACCGATTGAATAGAATAAACCGATGCTAAAAATGCACAAATAATTACTGTAAAAATTCCGACAGAAACATTAAACCAACTTAACCATGAATAAATATAAGCATCCAAAAAATTAGTTGCATTATCATCAATACTACCAGAAACAATAGATCCAGCAATAATTCCTAAAAACATTGGCGTTACAACGCTAGAATAAGTAAAAATTACCGCATACAATTTGTGCCATTCGTCTTTTATTACATCATAATTTCTGAATGTAAATGAAGTTCCTCTCGCTATAATTCCTAAAAGCATTAAGACCAAAGGAATGTGTAAATAATTGGAAACATCTGCATAAACCTTCGGAAAACCAACAAATAAAATAACAATTGCGATGATTAACCACATGTGATTGGCTTCCCAAATTGGACCAATCGAATTGTACATAATTTTTTGTGTTCGTTCTTTAAAATCTTTTTTCGAAAAAAGTTCTACAACTCCTGCTCCAAAATCTGCTCCACCTAAAATTAAATACAAGCAAGTCGAAACCCACAAAAATGCTATTACTACGTAAATCATACTTAATGTTTTTCTGGTTTATAATTAGGATCTTCTGGATCGTATAATTTTGCCACCATTTGTATTTGTCGATTCATCAAAAACACCAAAATAATGGATAATGTGATGAATACAAATGTGAAAACATAAAACGAATATTGAATTCCTGGCATTGGCGTAATAGAATCTACTGTTCGCATAATACCATAAATAATCCATGGTTGTCGACCAACTTCTGTCACCGTCCAGCCTGCTTCTAATGCAATATAACCAAAAGGCGTGGCAATCATAAACATCTTGTAAAACCAACGTTTTGTACGCCAATCTTTCTTAAGAAAATGAGCAATTAAGAAAATTATTGCAATTCCCATCATCAACATTCCGAATGTAATCATAATCTGAAAAGCATAATGAACAATTGCTACTGGTGGCCATTCATCTTTCGGAAATTCCTCCAAACCTTTTACTTCTGTATTAAAATCTGAATGAACCAAAAAACTTAAAACTCCTGGTATTTTTATTGCATAATTAATTGTTTCATTTTCCTCATCTACAATTCCTCCCAAAACAAACGCAGCACTTTTTTCAGTTTTGTAATGCGCTTCCATAGCAGCCAACTTTATAGGTTGACGCTCTGCAACATCTTTCGCGGAAATATCACCGCTAAGTGGCGCTAACATTGCCGCAACAATTGCCATAACAGAACTTATTTTGAAGGCTTCTTTATGAAAATTTACATTTTTACCTTTCAAAATTAATGAAGCATGCAAACCTGCAACTGCAAAACCTGTTGCACAAAATGCCGCAATTGTCATGTGTAAAGCCTGTGAAAACCAAGCGTCATTGAACATTGCTTTTATTGGATCAATATTAAGATATTCTCCATTTACAAAATCAAATCCAGATGGAGAATTCATCCACGCATTTGCAGCTACAACTAAAATTCCTGATGCTAAACCGCTAACTCCGACAATTACACCACAAATCCAATGAAACCATTTGTTGAATTTATCCCAACCGTACAGAAAAAAACCTAAGGCAATTGCTTCTATAAAAAAAGCTGTTCCTTCTAATGAAAAAGGCATTCCGAAAATTGGTCCTGCATGTTCCATAAATTTAGGAAACAATAATCCTAATTCAAACGAAAGCATTGTTCCAGAAACTGCTCCTGTTGCAAAGAGAATCGCAACTCCTTTGCTCCAAGCTTTGGTTAATCCTTTGTAAATTTCTTTTTTGGTTGTGAGGTATTTGTAGTGAGCAATCGCCATCATAAAAGGCATCACCATCCCGACACATGAAAAAACAATGTGAAAGGCTAACGACATTGCCATTTGACTTCGCGCAGCAATAAAATCGTCCATAAGAAGTTTATTTAATAATTTCTTTGTTAAAGTTAGTGAATAAAAAAAGGCAACTCATGATTGAATTGCCTTATTTTTATGATTTTAATTAGATTATTTCGCTGTAGCAGGAACTAACCATTTGAATTGTGGTCCAGCTTCTGGAATTACGATTCGTTGTGAAATACGCTCCATTCTATCAGGAAATTTCATAATAAAATCTCTTGCTTTTTCAGCTTCTTCATTCAATCCTGAAATTTTATCAATTTGCCAAGCATCAATTAGTTTACGCATAATATCCACATAATCGTGGGCTGTGTAAACACCAATACGTTGTGCAGAATCTGAGAAAGCATCAAACAAAGTACTTCTATCTTCACCAGATGCACGTAAGAAATGCGCTGGCATTACAATTTTCAGTTTGAACATATATTGTACAGCTTTCATCATTTCTGATGGATCAGCTTCAAAAATACGGCGTACAAATTCTGTGTAAGCTAAGTGGTGACGCATTTCGTCTCCTGCAATAATCTTACACATACGCGATAATTTTTTCGCACCATATTGTTTTGCAATTGCAGAAACATTGTTGTGAGAAACGTATGTTGCTAATTCTTGAAAACTTGTATAAACAAAGTTCTTGTAAGGATCGTGTGCCGTTCCGATATCAAAACCATCGTTAATTAAATGTTGAGTAGAAACCTCAACTTCTCTCATATTGATACGACCTGATAGATACAAAAATTTATTTAAAACATCTCCGTGACGATTTTCTTCTCCTGTCCAATGGCGAATCCATTTTGCCCAACCATTTTCTAAATATTGGCCATCTTCATCAACAACTCCTTCCATTTGCATCAACCAAGATTCGTAGGTTGGCAAAGCTTCTTCTGTTATTGTATCTCCAATAAGGGTAATCCAAAAATCATCTGGTAAATCTTTCGAAAGTTCTTGCAATTCTTTGATTTCCTCAAAGAAAGAATCACTTTGCGAATTAGGTAAAAAATCGGTTGGTTGCCAAATTTTATCGGCTGGAACTAAGAATTTATCCATGTAAGTATCAATATCTTTTTCAAGAAATTGCATTACTTCCAGACGAACATTTTTTAATGACATATTACTTTTTTATGCGGTTATACTACTTTTTACGGTTTGCTCAGTAAGTTCAAATAATTCATCAAATTTATATTCACTTACTTTCAGTGGTTTATGATATTGTATCGTTACTTTTGCGCCTAAATACATCGGAAATTTACCATATTTCGACAATTTCCATGAATTATTTAAGGTAACAGGAACAATATAAGCGTCTTTTGCATATTTTGCCAAGACCTTCAATCCATTTTCTTTAAACGATTTTGGAACACCATTAGCACTTCTTGTTCCTTCTGGAAAAATAATTGCTGAGTAATTATTTTTCTGAATATATTGCGCTAATTTTTTTATTTCCTCGATAGCTTGTTTTCCATTTCTTCGATCAATCAACGCTGATCCTCCATTTCTTAAATTATATGAAACACTTGGTATTCCTTTTCCTAACTCAATTTTTGAGATAAATTTTGGATGATATTCAGCCAAATCATATTCTAAAGGAGAAATATCAAACATACTTTGGTGATTTGACACAAAAATCAAAGGTGCATTTTTAATTAAATTTTCTCGACCAGAATAGGTATAAGTTGTTCCTAAAATCTTCGTTAAAACAACCAAAATACCATTCATTATTTTTACACTTTTATGATGAGCTTGATATCCTCCAATAGTATTACATAACCATTGCGCTACATGCATAATCAACAACGTTAAACCATATAATAAATAAAATATAATAGATAACGGGTAACTTAAAATCTTCTTCAACGTTAAAAATTTAGACAAATTTAATAAAAAATTATGCTAAGCATAATAAATTTTACTTGATGTTTATTTACTTATATTCAAAGTTAACTTTTCTTGATGGCTTTCATCATAAAAAGTAATCTGATTTGTAGAATTTACCTTAAAATATGCTGTTTTTCGTAAATTTTCGATCAAATTTTGAGGAATTTCACAATCAGCACTCACTTGTTTTAATTGATTAAAAATTATAGCTTGATTAATCTTTGTATAATCTCCTGAGATAATTCCGCAAGCTGTTTTCAAAACCATTTTTTTTGTTGTATCCTCAAAAATAATATAATCAGAACCATGATTCACAGACCATTTCCCAGACAAATCACTTATTTCTACAACAGATGTTTTTGGTTCTGTAACTGTTTTTGTTGGTAAACAACTCGTTAATCCAAGAATGAAAACAATTAAACTTAATTTTACTATTAATTTCATTTAGTTGTTTTTAAATCCTTTAATAATACATCTTGTTTAGCAGAAATCACTTGCAAAACATTTTTCACATCATCATTCGGAATCGTCATCGACAAAACATATTGTTTCAATTTCCATTCATTTCCTACTTTTACCAAAACGCCAGAACCTCTACAAATTTTCATCGAAGTATCTAACAATTCGTCAAACCAAGCTGTATTTCCAGTTTCATCAAAAAAGATATGACGTTCTAAAGGTTTCATCACCCAACCTCTTTTTTGCTCAAAAGGTTTCTTTGTATAACTTTTTAATTGATCCATCGTCCAATTTTCTGTCGGATCAGTTCCAATAAAAATCGCATCTTTTGTATAAAATGTAAAATAATGATCAAACTGTGAATTTGCAGCTGCCTGATGATAAGCATCTAAGGTTTGATTGATTTTTGATTGTTGAATTTCTATAGTAGATTGCGCATTTGCAAAAGTGGTAATTGTAACACAAAGGATTGGAAATACTGATTTCATGATGGTTTTTCTTTCTAACGAAGGTAAAGATATTTTGAATTAACCCAAATTGATTTATTGAAAAATATTAATGAAATATGTAATTAGATGTTCCTATTTTAAGAAAAATGAAATAATCGGTTTAAATTTGTTTAAAATATCCGCAAACAATGGCAAATACAAAGAAAGGTGACGTTTTTACAGACCAGAATAATGTAAAAAAAGTGAAGATTGAACGCAAACCAAGTTTTCCGAAAATTTATATATTAACAGATGAATTTCAACAAATAGAAGATGGTTTGTATGATTTAGAATTTTTTGAAACACCGAGTGTTTCCGATTTTAAGTCAGAATTAAATCCAAATATACCAGCTATTAACTTTAAGCAATTGAGTGAGAAAGGGAAAGAAAATATTTTATAAAAATCTAAAAACTTCCTCCAAAATTAGCACCTTCAAATAGTTTTAAAATTCCAAAAAAAGGGATAAAACTTAAAAGTAATACAAGATATAACATCCAATTTTTATAATTAAAAATAATGGATAGTATTGAAAAAAGTGGACATAAAATAAAAGATGCAAACCCTGTAATGGCTATAAAATGAAATACAAAATTTTGACTTCTTCCAATTTCAGTTCCATCAATATTATACATAAAAATAAAACAGATAAAGAAAAAAATTGTCAATCCTAAAAATATTCTTGAGATTTTGATTTTGGTAGGTTGATTCATACAATTTATTTAAAATCCAAAATTAGTATTTCCCAATTCAATAAAAAACCACAAAAGCGGAATCAAACTAAATGCAAAAACAATTTGTAAATCCTTATTATCTCTATTAAACAGAGTTGCCATAAACGAAAACAAAGGACATAAAATAACAGAAAACAGCCCTGAGTTTCCTAAAATATCAATAAAAATAGAGTCTATTGTAACTACTTCAGTTTTGTTTGTAGATACTATAAAGATAAAACAAAGAAAAAAATAGGCGAAAAGCCCTAAAAATATTCTTGAAATTTTGATCTTAGTAGATTGATTCATAAAATTTATTTCAATAAAAATAAGTACACTTTACTGAAAGAATCTCACTAAAAATGGTGATTTACACTTACCTAAGAATTTAATTATATTAAAGTAGAAATAAACAAAAAATCCACACTGATTATCAGTGTGGATTTTCTTTAGATTGTGACCCAATCAGGATTCGAACCTGAGACCTACTGCTTAGAAGGCAGTTGCTCTATCCAGCTGAGCTATTGGGCCGAACCTAAACACAAGGTTTAATTTGTCGGGGTGGCAGGATTCGAACCTGCGACCTCCTGCTCCCAAAGCAGGCGCGATGACCGGGCTACGCTACACCCCGAGGTGTAATTCTTATTTCAAAAAAGCGGAGAGACAGGGACTCGAACCCTGGCATCGGTTACCCGATGACAGATTAGCA
>NZ_JAVXKG010000028.1:0-47451 GCF_036647415.1 Algoriella sp. | reverse complement strand
CTATGACGAAGAAATTTTTGGTCCAGTTGTTTGTATTTGGAAAGTTAAAGATGCCGAAGAAGCATTAAAAATTGCAAATGACACGCCTTTTGGTTTAGGTGCATCTATTTATACTAAAAACGTAGAGTTAGCGCAAAAATTGGCGCGTAGAATAGATTCGGGAATGGTTTACGTTAACAAACAAGTATCTTCTAGCCCTGAACTTCCTTTCGGAGGAACAAAACATTCTGGTTACGGAAGAGAACTTTCTAAAGCTGGTATTTTAGAATTTTTAAATAAAAAATTGGTTATGATTGCTAAATAATTTTAGTTCAATTAAAACTAAAAAATAATTTCAATAGAAAAGTGCAACTAATCTAGTTGCACTTTTTTATTGAATAATTTGTCTATTTTGATCCATTTGATCAATTTTGAAAAGAATCAAATCGCGCATAATTTTTGCTCTATTTTTAGCTTCTGTTGCTATTTCTCCTTCAAAACTTTCATCAATAATACCATTCCATAACTCAATCCAACGATCAAAATGATGTGGCATCAATCGCTCTTTTTTGCTCAAATTAAGATGTGTTCTCATTGGCCAACCCTCAAAAGTTGCTTTACCTAATAATACCGTTTCCCAAAACTGAATCATATGTGGTAAATGTTCGGTCCAATTTACCTTTGCAACATCCGAAAAGAAAAATCCAATTACATCGTCTTTTTGTACTTTATCGTAAAACGAATTCACCAATAAAGCTACATCTTCTGAAGTTTCGATATCTTTTTTCATTAAAACAAATTTACAAAGAACTTAATTCAAAAAATCAATGTTTTTAATCACGAAAAAATGCAGTAATTTTACAGACTTAATAAATTAATAGAATTTTGGATAGTAATAGACAACAAAAAGTAAGTAAATTATTTCAAGAAGAATTAGCCGAAGCTTTCAGAAAATGGGGAGTTAAAGAGTTTCCTGGTAATTTGATTAGTGTAACAGAGGTTAAAGTAACGCCAGATTTGGGAGTATCAAAAATCTATGTTAGTATTTTTCCAAATACAAGAAAAGATGAAATTTTTAAAGAAATTAGAGTTAATACTCCATTTTTCAGAGGAATATTATCAAAAAGTGCTTCGAAACAAATGCGTATTACGCCAGAATTAATTTTTATTTTGGATAATTCTTTGGACGAAATTGATAAAATTGACAAAGCTTTGAAAGGAGAAGGAAATAATCCAATCTTGTAATGAAAAACATTTCTCTTTACGTTGCGAAACGCTACATTTTCTCTAAAACCAATACAAATGCAGTAAACATCATTACTTTTATTGCGGTTGGAGCGATTTTGGTAGCGACATCGGCTTTATTTATTATTTTGTCGGTGTTTTCGGGTTTAGAAAAAATGAATCTGAAATATTATAGCAATGTAAATCCTGAGATCAAAATATCACCTGCAAAAGGTAAAGTTTTGGACAATACGACGTTTATCCTAGATGTTTTAAAGCAACAAAAAGACGTAAAAGCTTTTTCTAAAGTTATCGAAGAAAAAGTATATATTGATTATCGCGGAAAGCAAGATATTGCCTATTTAAAAGGTGTTGACGAGAACTTTACAAAAGTTACACGTTTGGACACGGTGATTTATGGTGGACAATATTTAGATTTTAATCGTGATGATAATTTTATCGTTTCTAACGGAATAGCCGAACGTTTACAATTATATATTGACCCTATTACACCTGCAGATTTGATGATGCCAAAATCTGGAACTGGTCTTATAATGCAAGAAAGTGATGCTTTTACGCAAAAAGATGCGTATAGTGTTGGTGTTTTTATGTTGAATGATCAGTATGATAAATATATTTTTACCACTTTAAATTTAGCGCAAGAATTACTTCAATTAAAGGATAATCAATCTTATTCGGTTGAAGTAAAAACAACTGGAAAAAAATCGTTAAATGAGGTTAAAAATGAACTGAAAAAGGCACTTGGTAGTCAGTATAAAATAGAGACTCGTCAAGACTTAGATTCTGCTTTTCTGAAGGTAATGAACATGGAAAATTTGATAAGTTATCTTATTTTTACATTGGTTATTATCATTGCTTGTTTCAATCTGGCAGGAACTATAATTGTTATTATTTTAGATAAAACAAAAGAAATACAAACGATGAAAAGTTTTGGATTAACACGTCAAAACATCCGAAATATATTCTTTTTTACAGGTCTAATTATTACGAGTATTGCTATGTTTACAGGCTTATTAATAGCTTCTGTAATTGGCTTATTACAAATAAATTTTGGTTTGGTAATGGCTTCGGAAACTATTCCATTTCCTTTTTTATTCTCTATAGAAAATTTTATAACTGTTATTTTAACAGTATTAGGACTTGGTGCTTTTGTTTCTTGGCTAATGTCGAGACAAGTAAAGTAATTCTCAATAAAATATATAAAAAAATCTCGAAGAAATTTCTTCGAGTTTTTTTTATATTCCTAATCCCAACGATTCCAACGAATATAAGTTGGTTTAGAAAAATCAAAATCCATCATTTGATAATCTCGGTTATCAATTAAATTCGTTTTTATCATATTATCTCCATTACCTGGAATTGTTGGATAATACGATAATGAAAAACGAATGTTGTTAAACACAAAATAATCATTCGTTAACATTACACCCAAACTAAAACGTGTGTAAACTGGGTTATTATTAAAGATAAATTTCTTGTTATCTCCAATAATTCCAACCATTGTATTAAGAAATGGAGAAATACGAAATCCTAAAAATTTGTAAGGTGTGTAAGATTGTAATTGATATTCAAACATTAATTTCTGCTCTCCTATTAGACTTCTATCCGAACGAAATCCTGCCATTCCTAAATAATCATGTTCATGAAGCGACAATTGATCTGCAGGAGAATCTAAACGATCATGACCTAATAAATAATTCATTTTTGCGAAATTTCTAAAATGCCAACTTCCCCATGTTATCAATTTTGACATATATTGTACTTCTACAGAAAGTGTTTTTTGTTCGAATTTATCTTTATTTAAAAATCCACCAAACTCTGTACTAATTCCCCAAAAACCAGTATTTATAAAACCTCCTATAGATGCCTTTCCTCCTACATAATAGCGATTACTTTGTCTGATATGTTGTTGACCAAAGGTTAATCCAAATGATTTTCCTATTGCAATATCTTCATCTATATCATAATTAAAAATATACTTTGTTTTTACGTAGCGTCGTGACGAAATACCTATTCCGACCATATAATTTGTTTGATCTGAGAAAAAATGAATCGGATCATTTTCTTCTGTTGGTGTTTCTTTATAAGTACGATCATAAAAACGTGCAGAAACTATAAAGTTTGTTATATTCTCTGATCGACGAGCATCAATTCTAAATGCTCGGGCTAACCAATAATCCTGATAATTATATTTAAAATTATTATTCACTAAAATTGGTTTTTGAAAATCTAACGAATCTCTAAAAAAAACTTGACCAACCGATACTCCTCCTGCATAATGTGCCAAAGGAGAATAAAAAGGACGCACAAAACTAATGGACTTTGTATAATGATCGTCTTCGTTTTTAAAATAACGTACATTTCCTTGAATTCTAGATTTCAGAATATTAGGAACTGTATAATTAAATTGATACAACGATTTTCCTGTTTGATAATTATGACGATAACGGTTATCTATTATATGTCCTGTACCAAGAAAATTTCGCTCTCTGACACGCAAACCGATCTTAGAACTAGATGCAGAGCCTGTAACATACATACTCCAAGAATCAATAGAATTAACATATAAATCAATAGAGTCATTGCCAACTGGTTTTCCCACAATTTCTACTCGACGAATAGATCTATTTGTACGAATTAAACGTTCTGACTCAGAAACTTTAACAGAATCATATCGATCACCTGATTTGAAAAGTACATTTTGACGAAGTACAAACGGTTTAGATTTTCCATGTAATGTATTACCAGCACGCTCTATCCACTTTTGTGGTTTTTGTGTTGTATCATTTAATGAATAACCAAAAGGGTCTTGTGTTTTATAATGAATATTTCTAATAATTTTTCCTTCAAAAAGATCTTCTTTTCTATAATTTGGCTGAATAGGAAAGCTATTTTTCTTTTTCTTGAAGAGAATTCGTTCATAAAATTTTCTGAAATCAGAATGCTCTTTCGACTTAATTTTGATTGTATCAATTTTAACACTATCAATTTGAGCATTTAAGGATATTGATGTACTTAAAAAAAAGACACCGAAAAAATATAATATGAAAATTTTAGTTGCTTGCACGCTTCAATTTATAAAAGTCTAACGGCTTTTACAAATCTAGTTTTCCAATAATTTTCATCAAGGGACGAAATCATCACTCCTTTTGAGGTTGAAGAATGGATAAAATTGATTGAACCATTGTTGTTTATACTCTCTACAATTCCTACGTGTGAAATTGAATTGCCTGAAGTATTAAAAAAAATTAAATCTCCAATCTTTACATTTTCGACTTTAATTTCTGATCCATAACCAGCTTGATCACTTGATTTACGTGGTAATTCTAAATTAAGTTCTTTAAAACTTACGTATACCAATCCAGAACAATCAAAACCTGTGTTGGTTGTTCCTCCATACTTATATGGCGTTCCTAAATATGATTTTGCTGTTTTTACAATTTTATTGATATCACGAGAGGCCGTCATATCTGTATTCTTTGAATGATAAACATCCGAAGTATCATTAGATTTTGTATTGTGAGATGAAGTATAAACCTTTTTCGAGCCAACTTTTTTATAAGATGATACTTTGTTACTGCCACAAGAAGTGAACAATAAACCTCCTATCAAAACTGCTGCTGTATAAAAATTTGTCTTCATTTGTTACTCGATTTGAATAGCTCTACACTTTTTAAACGCTTAAAATTACTAAATATTATTTTGCATAATCTCTATTAACAATTGTTTAGCACGCAACAAACGAACTTTAACATTTGGAAGAGTTAAATTCAGTTCTTCTACAATTTCTTTATACGTTTTATCTTCGATGTAACGCAATTCTATAATTTTTTGATAAGGATCCTTCAACTTCGCAATTGCTTTGTTTAGCTTATCATTATCTTGTTTTAGAATCAAGTATTCTTCTGGCGAAGGTTGATCTTCTAAAATCTCTAATAAATTGTTTTCATCATCTAACGAAATATTCAATTTAGGAGATTTTCTGATGTGATCTATCATGGTATTATGAGCGATAGAAATAACCCAAGTTGTAAAATCAAAATCCTCGTTATACAGTTTTAGTTTTGTAAAAACCTTTGTAAACGTTTCTATGGCTACATCTTCTGCTTCTTCTTCGTTTCTTATTTTTCCATAAACATAATTATACACTTTATTCCACAAAAGCTCTATCACTGCGTTCTGAGCATTTCGTTTTCCTTTTTTAGCTTCTAATATTATGTTTTCTAATGTCATTTTATAAATCACTTACTATAAATATAGCAAATTAAAGTATATAAAAAAAGCTTCAATATAACTATTGAAGCTTAAAATCTGTAGACCCACAGGGATTCGAACCCCGACTGACGGCACCAAAAACCGATGTGCTACCGTTACACCATGAGTCTGTCCATGATTTGTTATAAATTGAAAGAAAAAAATTGTAGACCCACAGGGATTCGAACCCCGACTGACGGCACCAAAAACCGATGTGCTACCGTTACACCATGAGTCTGACTAAATTTTTATTTCAATTGCAATAATATCATTTCAGATAAATAGATTTAATAATTACTTATTAAAAATTAAGACTTTTTGTAGACCCACAGGGATTCGAACCCCGACTGACGGCACCAAAAACCGATGTGCTACCGTTACACCATGAGTCTTTGCCTTAATTGCTGTGCAAATATAGAAAGGTTTTTTTATTCTCCAAAACTATTTTTAGAAGTTTTTAGCTAAAACAGACGATTGTTGAGATAATCTATTGAAAATGAATTTTAAAAAAAGATTAATTTTTTCAAAAAAAACAATTAAATCCTCATTCGAGTGATTTCATTCTTAAATTTACGTTTCAAATCTTGTCCACAATCATAAACCATTTGTTCATTTGATGGAAATGCAGCTGGTCTTCTACCCACCATATTCAAATAATCTCTATCCAAAGAACGGCGGTCTCCTTTATAAGTTCCATAAGAATCCGAAAAAATAAACTGACTAACTAAATTCTTTGTTTCTATTGTTTGTTGTTTTTGATTATCTATTAAGAAATATCTTGCCGTAATTGCAGCTTCTTTTATGCGTTGCACTTCTTCAAATCGGCTTTTCACAATAATATTACGATCTACCATTACAACTTTTCCATCTTTATCTTTTACAACTACTCCATTTTGCACCAATTCTTCTTTTCCGTCTACTATTTGTTTTTCAAAATTATGAACTTCAATCTTTTCTCTTTCTGGCGAAATATTGATTGTTTCGAAACTTAATTGAATCACATAATCGTACGAATTATTTAGTTTTCCTGTATAAAATTCTGTCCATTGAGAATCTAATCCGTACGAATTAAAATCAAGCAAATCTTTCTCTAATAATTTTGGAATAATAATTTCGGTATTATTTTGTAATTGAACTAAAACTTGATACATCCCATTAGCACGAGCTGTATCCATCAAGGTTTTGGTGTTTTTAAAATTTGGAAAAATATTTTCTAAAGTCTGAAAACGTTGATAAGCCGTTTGCGCATTCAATTTTCCTCCACGATTTAAAAATGCATTTGCTTCATCATACAAAAAGGTTGCATATTTTGTTTGAATTGAATTGAAAGCTTGGGAATAATCTTTTGTTTTGAACGAATATTTTGTACCATTTACAACTCTTCCTTCTAATCCTTGAATAGATTTTTGGCGATTTTGTAAACCCACAATTATACGGTAAGCTTCTTCATACTTGGAAGAATTACTCAAATTTTCGATTTCTTTTAATCTTGCTTCATCAGATTGTTGTCCTTTATGATATGCTTCATAAATTAATGGTACATATTTTATTCCATTTTTCTCTGAAGGATTTTTGATATAAGCTTGATAAGATTGCTCAAAAGCTTGAGAAAAATTACCAGAAATCAACGCTGTATTTGCTTCTTTATATGTATTGCAACCTACTGATAGTAATAATATAAATGATAAAGTAAGTAGTTTTAGTTTCATTCAAATTGAATTTATATTCTGAAAACAAATAAACAAAAAGAAAGCCAAATAAATTTGGCTTAATTGTTTTATTCTTCAAAAATTATTGAATCATTTCCTAATGATTTTAATCGAACCAAAGATTCAACTCTGATATTTTCATTCAATAAACGATCGCGACCTTCCTGAAAAGATTTTTCGATAATAAATCCCATTCCCAAAAGATTCGCTCCGGCTTGATTTATCAAATCTTTTACGCCTAAAGCTGCATTTCCATTGGCTAAAAAATCATCTATAAAAATAACATTATCATTTTCATTCAAGAATTGACTGCTTACACAAACATCATAAGTTCTATCTTTCGTGAAAGAATATACCTGAGATGTATAAAAATCTGACATTGTTTTTGGTTTGGCTTTCTTTACAAAAACAACAGGTAATTCCAGCTCCAAACCAACCATAATTGCAGGTGCAATTCCGCTGGCTTCTATTGTTACAATTTTGTTGATATTAAGATCCGAAAATCGTTTTACAAATTCTGATGCAATTGCTTTCATCAATATCGGATCCATTTGATGATTGATAAAACTATCTACCTTCAAAATTCCTCCATCAAAACTTTTTCCGTCTTTCAGAATTCTTTCTTTTAAAAGTTCCATTTATCTATTTAGTTTTTAAAGTTTACAAAGAAAAAAGCCAGCACTTAGGCTGACTTTATATATTTTTAGTTTTTATTCCCACTCGATAGTTGCAGGTGGTTTTGACGAAATGTCGTAAGCCACACGGTTAATTCCTTTTACTTCGTTGATAATTCTGTTCGAAACGATTTCTAAGAATTCATAAGGTAATTTAGACCAAGTTGCCGTCATAAAATCTATTGTATTTGCAGATCGTACAACCGCAGTATATTCGTATGTACGCTCATCGCCCATTACTCCTACAGATTTTACTGGTAATAATACTACAAAAGCTTGAGAAACTTCGTCGTATAAATTATGTGCATAAAGCTCATCAATAAAAATCTGATCTGCTTCTTGTAAAATGCGTACTTTTTCTTCGTCTACTTCTCCTAAAACACGGATTCCTAATCCTGGTCCTGGAAATGGATGACGATAAACTAATTCGCGTGGAATACCTAATTCTACTCCAACTTTACGAACTTCGTCTTTGAATAATTCACGCAAAGGCTCTAACAACTGTAATTTCATATCATCTGGTAAACCACCAACGTTATGATGAGATTTGATAGTTGCAGAAGGTCCTTTTACAGATTGAGATTCTATAACATCAGGATAAATAGTTCCTTGTGCTAAAAATGCTGCGTCATCAAATTTCTTCGATTCTTCATCAAAAACAGCAACAAAATCTTTCCCAATCGCTTTACGTTTTGCTTCTGGTTCGTCAATTCCTTTCAAACTTGTTAAGAAACGCTCACCAGCTTCCACCATTTTGATGTTCATGTTGAAGTGTTTTCCGTAATTTTCCATTACTTTTTTTCCTTCATCTTTGCGCAATAAACCTGTATCAACAAAAATACATGTTAATTGATCGCCAATAGCACGATGTATCAAAACCGCAGCCACAGAAGAATCTACACCTCCAGAAAGTCCTAAAATTACTTTTTTATCTCCAACAACTCTTTTTATACGAGCAATTTCAGTTTCGATAAAATCTTTTAAAACCCAATTCTTTTCAGCTTCACAAATACCGAAAACAAAGTTTTCTAACATTGTCGAACCAAATTCTGTATGCGTAACTTCTGGGTGAAATTGTACAGCAAAAATCTTTTTGTCTTCGTTTGCAATTGCCGCAATATCTATATTTGATTTTCCTGAAACAGTAAATCCAGTTGGCGCTGTCATTACTTCATCAAAGTGACTCATCCAAACTGTTGATGTTTCTGGAACACTTGTAAATAAACTATTTTGTGCTAAAACAGTTAATTCTGATTTTCCATATTCACCTTTCTCTCCTTTTTTCACTTCTCCTCCTAATAGATGAGAAATCAACTGCATTCCGTAGCAAATTCCTAAAACAGGAACGCCCATTTCGAACAATTCTTTTTCAACCAAAGCTGCTTCATCTCCGAAAACTGAAGATGGCCCTCCTGATAAAATAATTCCTTTTGGATTGTGTTTTTTGATTTCCTCTATAGAAGTATTGTAGGGAATAATTTCTGTGTAAACTCCAAATTCTCGAATTCGGCGTGCAATTAACTGGTTATATTGCGAGCCAAAATCTAAAATAATAATTCCTTGCGTCATTGTGTTTGTCTTTGTGCAAAATTAAGTGAAATTCGGCTGAATCACAATTTTATTCTAACCAAAATTCATCATGTTTTATTATAGATTTCATTTTTTCTAAACTTTGGATTATTATTAACTTTCTGCTAACTTTATCTTTTAATTTATTGATTAATTTTCCTCTTTTAAAAATTGTATGATGAAAAAAATTATATTTACTGCCATAACAACCTTTATGCTTACTAATATGGCAAATGCTCAAAAAATTATTGCTCACCGCGGTTATTGGGACACAGAAAATAATGCTCAAAACTCTATAAAATCTTTAAAATCTGCACAAGAAATTAATGCTTATGGTTCTGAATTTGATGTTTTGATAAGCGCTGATGATGTATTAGTGGTAAACCATGATGACAACTATTTGGGTTATCATATAGAAACTACAAATTCATCAATTCTCAAAACTTTGAAGCTTCCAAATGGTGAAAACATGCCTACTTTGGAAGATTATTTTGCGCAAGGAAAAAAGAATAAGAATGTAAAATTAATTTTTGAATTGAAACCGCATTCTTCCAAAAAAAATGAAGATCGTGCAGTAAAAAAATCAATCGAAATCATCAAAAAAAATAAAGTTGAAAAGCAAATAGAAATCATCTCTTTTAGTCAAAATATTTGTGATGAATTCAAAAAATTAGCTCCAAAATACCATGTTTCATATTTAGCAGGAGATTTATCGCCAAAAGAAGTGAAAGCAAGAGGTTGGAATGGGATTGATTATCATTATAGTGTTTTTCAGAAAAATCCGACTTGGGTAAAAGAAGCAAAAGAATTAGGCTTATTAGTGAATGTTTGGACTGTAAATGACAAAAAAATTATGCAAGAAATGATTGATTTTGATGTTGATTATATTACGACTGATAAACCTTTGGTTTTGAAAGAAATTCTTTCGAAAAAATAATTTAATGACAAATTCTTTCGAAATCACGGACACTTGTTTAGAATTAGATAAAATTTCTGCTGTTAAAATTAAGTGGAAAGTATAAAAAAAGAGAAGCTTATAAGCTTCTCTTTTTTGTTTTATTCTCCTAAAATCTTCTCCAAATCCTGACTTCCTTGTATATTTCGCATTTGCCTTTCTATATGATTGGCACGTCGGCTAATAAACGGTGAAGGTGGATTCACATTATATTTTCGTGGAAGTGGTAAAGCAGCAGCAATACGAGCCGCTTCGTTCTTAGATAAATCTTTTGCTGGTTTATGGAAATAATATTCGGAAGCAGCTTCTACTCCAAAAACACCAATACCCATTTCTGAAGTATTAAGATACATTTCTAAAATACGTTCTTTACTCCAAATTTTTTCGATCATAAATGTAAAATAAACTTCTAATCCTTTTCTTAACCAAGAACGACCTTGCCATAAAAAGACATTTTTGGCTACTTGTTGCGAAATTGTAGAACCTCCTCTTAATTTTTTTCCTTCTTTATTTTTTTCGATGGCCTCTTGTATTCCCTCCATATCAAAACCATTATGCACAGGAAATTTTTGATCTTCCGAACCAATTACAGCTAATTTTATATTTCGTCCCATTTCATTATACGAAATATAATCTCGGTTGAACTTCCCTTGTTCTACCATTTGTTGAACTTGTGTAATTGTAAAAGGTGGATTAATCCATTTTAAAACAACTATATATAATAGATGCGCTACAAAAAGATAAAGAATTACTTTACGAATAAACTTAAACATTTTATTTCTTTAAATGATGAAAGCAAAGGTATACGATTTATTGAATTTTGAAAATAAAACTATTATCTAATTCTTCCTTCCTCTTCATTTACTTTATTCTCTTTCGAGATTGATTTATTTAGTCGACCAAAATTATATTTAATGCTTAATGATAATTCTTGATAATCTACTAAAAATAGATTTTTAGAGCTAATTTTATCATAATTCAATGTTTCACTAAACTTCATTTGTTTGAATAAATCATTGAAACGGATAGAAAAATCAACGTTTTTATATGATTTTGTCAAACCAAGATTAACCATTATTTGAGAATTTCGTTCATAAATTCCCTCTGTACGTTTGCTTAACCAATAACCGTCAACCATAAAATTGAAATCTTTTCCTAATTTAAAATTATGATTTGAGTATAAATAGATGTACGGAGCAGATTTATTGAATTCAGCTTTTTGATCAATTATTTTACTATAAATCATGGCGAAACTAATTTGTGTTGACCAAAATTTATACTCGAACGGAACATCTAACCCAACAGAAATATTTTTTTCTTTCTCAAAATTCACGGTTGTAAACGTTGAAATATTTCTAACATCATCATAAATTAGTGTGTAATTCATTGGATTTTTGCTTTGATAATATGTTACACTCATATTCCATTTTTTCAATGAATAATTTGCCGAAAACGTGTTAGTGTAAGTAGGTAAAATATCAAAATTCCCGCTATATTCTATATATGGACTTCCGTACAAATTTCCAGAAGAAAGATTACTATAATTCGGTCTATCAATTGTGCGTTTATAGTAAATTGTTAGCGCATTTTTATTATCAAAAGTGTAATTAATTTCTGCGTTCGGAAACCAATCAATGTATTTTTTATCGATGTCCGAAAATTGTTTTATTTCATCAAATCCTTTAGAATTCGTCGTTTCTGTTCTCAATCCCGCTTTGTAATTCAATTTTTCATAATTTTTTGTATACTGTAAATATGCTGCGAGATTCAATTCTTTGAACTTGTAAAAAAATTCTTCTGATGAATTATTTAGAAAAAATGTTTGATTATTTGTTTCTGATTTTGCCTGCGTAAAACGTCCTCCAAATTCAATTTTTTGATCAGATTCAAACTTTTTCTCTACATCAAATTTTCCTGCAAAAACTTTAAGACGATACTTTTGATCACGCGACTGATTGTATTCTAAACCATTGTCATTAATATTATTGTAAAAATCATAGGTTCTTCCTGTATTGTAAATTGTGTATTGAAAACCTGTTAAAATAGTTGCGTTAAGTGACTTAATATTTTTGTTATAATTCATCAAAGTATTGACAAAATTTCGATGATTTTCATTATCATTTAACGTTAAAATAGATTGATTTTTATTATTTTCGGTGTATTCTGTTTTAGTATCAATCAAACCTTTATCTTTTCTAAAATTCGAATTAATAGCGAACGAAAAATAATCTCCCGTTTCATTTAATTCTTGAAAAAAACTTGTATTTACAATAAAATGTGGACGTTTTGTTTGTGATTTGATAAAATAATTGGATTGAATATTTTTATCTTTTACATGATAATCAAAACCATTTCCTTCCCACGGATTTAGCTGATTATAAGATGCATTTATTTTGAATTCGCTTTTATTTTTTCGAATTTGAAAAGTAGAATTGAAGTAATTATTAAATTTTCTTTTGAAGGATAATGTCTCTTGTAAAGTGAATTTTAAACCTTCTTTTTTACTTTTTTTAAGGTTAATTTTTATGACAGATTTTCCATTTGCTTCATATTTAGCAGAAGGATTTTTGATAATCTCAATCGATTTTATGTCCTCAACTGCTAAACTCGAAATGGTAGAAAAATCGACTTGCTGATCGTCCAAATACAACAAAGGATTTCCTTTACCTATAATCGTCAATGTTTCTTGATCTGCGCCCAACATTACGTTTGGTAACTTTGATAATAATTCGTTGGTAGTTGCAATTTTATTAAAATTTGAATTGGCTACATCAATATTATAATTACCATTTTTTGTTTTGAAAGTTTCTTTTTTACCATTTATTACAACTTCATCAATCTGTACAGTTTTATCAATATTTAGGTAGAATATCTTGTTTTCGTTCAAATAAAAAGGTTCTTCTTCTTGAATGTTATTCTCATAAAAAATTGAAATTGAATAGATTTTTGAATCTAAATTCTCAAAGCTAAAATTTGAGTTTTTAATTTCAATTGTTTTGATTTCATTCTGAAATTCATCATACAAAATAACTTTAGCTTGAATTGTTTTTGTCTCATTTTTGGATGAAATATTTCCTGATATCGAATACTTTTCTTGCGCAAATGTGCAAGAGCAAATGAAAATTAGAATTAATTGTAAAAATTTCATAATAAAATTGTGTTGATTATTGTTTTACTTATATTTAATAGAAGTAAAGATTTTTGTTTTAACAATTTTACTTTATTTTTTTTAATGATTTTTATACACTTGGTGTCAAATGATAATTGTTTACAATGTTTTATAAATTAAAGAAATACAACGTATTACGTTTTATGATTTCAGAAAATAAGTTTTTCAATTTTAGTCTTATTATTCTATTCATATTCAGTTCAGTAAATATGTTTGGGAAAACGCAAAATGATAAAGCTGAATTTTTGCGTCAAAAGAATAATGATTTGGTTGAAGAAAATCTTAGAATTATTGATTCTACCATTGCAACAGCTTACCAATTGAATGACAAAGCCGTTTTGAGTGAAGCTTATATCGAAAAAGGAAATTATTTTTTGGACCAACGTAATTACAATAATGCTGTGAAAAATTTTACTATTTCTAAACAACTTTCTACTGAAATAAAAGATGATTTCACCTATTATTTGTCTTTAGTGGGAATTGCAAAAACGAAGGGAAATCTGCATGAAACAAAGGAATCTATAAAGTTGTACGAAGAATCTTTACTTTATTTTGAAAAACATAAACATCAGCCAAAATCATTCAGTATTTACCTTTCTATTCTTGGAAAATTGTCTTATTTGTATAGTAAAACGAATCATCTAAAAAAGAGTGATTTTTATAACAAAATTGAGTTGTCAGAAACTGTTGACACGGCAAATTATCAATATGCTTTAAAGAATAAAGGAATTATAGATTTTTACAAAAAAGATTATAATTCGGCATTTAATACATTGAAAAAAGCACAGAAAACCTTTTGGAAACAAAATGATATCAAATGGTATGTGATTTCTGAACAATTTTTGGGCGAGATTTTATATCAACAAAAAAGAAATAAAGAAGCTATTGCATATTTTGAGAATGTTGTGGAATTCTCTAAACAATATAAAATTCTGGATGAAGAATTGCGACTTTCCTTCGAAAGAGTTGTAGAATATAATGAGAAATATGGGAATAATCGAGATAAATTATTATCTGTAAATAACTTATTGTCTTTTGATAGTTTATTTTATGTGGCAGATAAAACAGTTTTGAAACCTAATGTAGAAAAATACGAAAATACATTTCTGAAAACTGAACGAAATTTACTCAACGAAAAAAATCAAAACTTTAAAAGAACTTCATTTTTAAGTTTGGTAGTCATTCTAATTTTTGGTGGAATTGTTTTTTATAAATTGAATCAAAAACATCAAAAAAAGAAAAATTATTTACAAAAACGTCTTGATGATATTTCATTAAAAGAATTAGATGTTAAGCAAAAAAATAAATTGACTAACTCGAAAGTTGATGTCATATTTGATGAAGATTTCGAACAAAGTTTACAGTTATTTGAACAACAAAAATTATTTCTAAATCCGAAATTTTCATTGAATGATTTGGTTATCGAATTGAATGCTAATCGAACAATTGTTTCAAATTATATTAATCGTTCGAGATCAAAAAACTTCAATCAATACATTAATGAATTAAGAATAAATCACATATTAAATCGGTTTGTAGATGAACCTAATCTCAAAAAATACACAATTGATGCCTTGGCAGAAGAAACAGGTTTCAATTCGAGAAAGACTTTCTCTGATGCATTTTTAGAACATTCAGGTTTTCGACCATCTCAATATTTACGAAATATGCCTGAATAAAAAAAAGCATTTCAAATCTGAAATGCTTTTCTATTATTTATTTTATCGAAAAAGATTAGTTTTTCAATAATGCTCTTTGTCTTATTTCTACCAATACATCATCAGCAGCTCTATTAACATAGCTACCAACTTCTACAACTGGGTATAATTGGTCGTAAGCCATAACTTTTGTATTGTCTATACGAAGATTAACGTGCGCTCTGTTAAAATCACGGTGAGATTTTACTCCTGTTGCCGAAATTAATTCAGATAAAATATGCATTGTCTTTTTATGAAAATTGTACATACGTACAGATTTATCATCAACATCAAGACCTTTCATCAAGTCACGATCCTGAGTTGCAACACCAACCGGACAAGTATTTGTGTTACATTGTAAAGCTTGTATACAACCTACAGCCATCATCATAGCACGAGCTGAATATACCAAATCTGCTCCAATCGCCATAACACGTGCAATATGGAAAGATGAAATAATTTTACCAGATGCAACTACACGGATATCTTTTTTCAAATCATAACCACGTAATGTATCTACTGCAAAAGCTAAACCATCTAATAATGGCATTCCCAATGAATTTGAAAATTCTACAGGCGCAGCTCCAGTTCCACCTTCACCACCGTCGATTGCAATATAATCTGGTTTGATACCAGTTTTTATCATTGCTTCACAAATTTCTATAAACTCACGTTTGATACCGATACATAATTTGAAACCAATCGGTTTTCCACCAGATAATTCTCTCAATTGTTTGATGAAATGTAACATTCCTTCTGCATCAGAAAAAGCAGAGTGAGAAGGAGGTGAATCTACAGTTGTATATGGTTCTACTGCACGAATTTTTGCAATTTCGGGCGTATTTTTATTTGCTGGTAAAATTCCTCCGTGACCTGGTTTTGCCCCTTGAGAAATTTTTAACTCAATCATTTTTACATTTGGTAAACTTGCACGTTCTACATATTTATCTGGATCAAAACCACCATCAGCAGCGCGACATCCAAAATATCCTGTTCCAATTTGCCAAATTAAATCTCCACCTGGCTCTAAGTGATAAGGAGAAATTCCTCCTTCACCTGTATTGTGTGCAAAATTTCCCATTTTAGCACCTCTATTCATTGCCAAAACAGCATTTTCACTTAATGACCCGAAAGACATTGCAGAAATATTCAATAAACTTGCTAAATAAGGTTGTTTACATTCGCTACCACCAACTTTTACACGAGGATCATCAGCATGTTTGATTTTTCCTGCGTACATCGAGTGATTCAACCATTCGTAACCAGGTTGGTAAACGTCTAACTGTGTTCCAAAAGGTACTGTATCTATTACATTTTTTGCACGACGATAAACCATGCTACGCATCAAACGGTCAATTGGTTTACCTTCTGTATCCGTTTCTACAAAATATTGCATAATTTCTGGACGAATACTTTCTAACAAATAACGACCATGTCCTACAACAGGGAAATTTCTTCTAATTGCATGTTTTGTTTGCGTCATATCCGCAATACCTAATCCAATTATAGGAAGAACTATAATTAATGACCATAAAATACCTGGCCAATAATAAGCAATTACACCTATTGCAACAAGGGTAATAATAGATCCTACTACGAAAAGTTGTCTTACTTTCATAAGTAAAAATTTAAATGATTTTGATTAAAAAATTTGGTTTCAAATATATCTAAAAAAAACTTGGTTACAGCCTTTTATTCCGAAATAATTTCGCTAAAAATACAGAATTCAAACGTTAGAGTTATTCTCTAATTTTAGATTAACTAACTTTTGTCTAATGTCGTGAAATAAAATGAAAAATTCTTCGGATTTCTTTAAAAGATGTTCAACATTTTAACATTTAATCTAATTGATTATTCTTTATAAACTCGTGTCAAATCCAATATTTTAATTGGTCCCATCGTAAAATTCTTTACTTTTTTATTCAAAAATAACGTTGTTTGATCGTAGAATAATGGAATAATTGGAGCGTTTTGCATCATCAAAGCATCCATTTTTTGATACATTTTGGCACGTTCGTCTGGATTATTGATTAAAAATGATTGTTCATACATTTTATCAAACTCCGCATTTTTGTAATGTGAGTAGTTCGGACCTTCTGGCGCAAAGTTTTTACTATAATATAAGGATAAAAAGTTTTCTGCATCTGGATAATCTGCTCCCCAATTGGCACGAAACAGTGTAAACTTACCTGTTGATTTTCCATCACGCATTGTTGGTCCAGGAACTACATTTACAATTATTGGTAAACCTAATTTAGCCATTTCAGCAGCAATATATTCGCAAACATCTACATATTCTTGCACAGTTGTTACTTCAATTGGTGTAATTTTTCCGTTCGATTTTTTATAGCTATTGATTAATTCGCGTGCTTTATCAGAATTAAATTTATAACCACTTTCTGCCGAATAACCTGGTAAGCCTTTCGGAATAAAACCTCCATCAGCAGAAAAAGCTTGTCCTTTCATCATATATTTTATGATTTTATCTTTGTTGATTCCGTAATTTAACGCTTGGCGCAAACGAATATCAATGGCATTTGGCGCATCAAGGTAGAAACATAAATAAACGGTACTTAGATAAGGAACTTTTTCGATTTTTAGAATATCAGAATATTTAGGATTCAAATCGCCAATCGGATTCAGGATTTCATCTTTGTATGAAGGGTCTAAATCGGCCATCATATCAAGATTTCCTTTGATTAATTCTAAAAACTCTGAATTTTTTTCTGGTAAAAAAGTGATATTAACCGCTTCCAAATAAGGTAAACGTTGATTTTTTTCGTCAAATTCAAAATATTTTGGATTCTTTCTGAAAACTATTTTTACATTATCTTCCCAAATCTTGAATTGAAAAGGTCCAGTTCCGATTGGATTTTTCAGAAATTCTTCATTTCCATTTTTGAATAATTCTTTTGGAACTACAGAAGCATATTTCATCGAAATTAAACCTAAAAATGCAGGATAAGCTTCTTTCAATTTAATCTCAAAAATAGTATCATTTATAGCTTTGTACGAATTAATATTATTCAAAATCCAACCACCAGAACCACCAGCATTTGGATCTTTAAGACGATTAAAACTAAATTCAAAATCTGCCGCGTTTACAATTCGAGTAGAATCTTTGCCAAAAGCTTCGTGTTTATGAAAATAAACATCTTTTCTTAACGTAAATAAATACGTTTTTCCATCAGGAGAAATTGTCCATGATTTTGCAATATCGGGCTGAATTTCTAACTCATTATCAATCTTAACTAAACTATTGTACATCAAATTACACGCCCAAATATTTGCTTGTATACGTGCATTAATAGGATCTAACGAAGAAATGTTATCGTAACGATTTAGTTTAAATACTTTGTTTTCATCAACTTCTATTTTCTTAGAACACGAAAAAGCAGAAACGATTAAGAGTATGTATATAAAGTATTTAGTCATTTTTAAAAGCTGATTTATTTATAGTTCAAAACTATGGATAATTTATTAAATTTGCAGCTATGAATAATCAAACTAAAACAGTTGCATTTCATACTTTGGGATGTAAACTTAATTTTTCTGAAACTTCGACGATCGCAAGAAACTTGAAAGATAATGGATATAAGAAGGTTGAGTTTACAGATCCTGCGAATGTGTATGTTATAAATACGTGTTCGGTAACCGCAAATGCAGACAAAGAGTGCAAAACAATTGTAAAAAATGCGATGAAAGCAAATCCAGAAGGTTTTGTTGTCGTAGTTGGTTGTTATGCGCAATTGAAACCGCAAGAAATTGCGGAAATGGAAGGTGTAGATTTAGTTTTAGGTGCAGCAGAAAAATTTAATATTGCAGAATATTTATACGATATCAATAAAAAAGAAGAAACAATCGTACATTCTTGCGAGATAGAAGAGGCCGATTTTTATGTTGGTTCTTACTCTATTGGTGATCGTACACGTGCTTTTTTGAAAGTGCAAGATGGTTGCGATTACAAATGTACATATTGTACAATTCCTTTGGCACGCGGAATTTCTCGTTCTGATACAGTAGAA
This sequence comes from Algoriella sp., assembly GCF_036647415.1. NCBI lineage: Bacteria > Pseudomonadati > Bacteroidota > Flavobacteriia > Flavobacteriales > Weeksellaceae > Algoriella > Algoriella sp. Next base: position 28,175 of record NZ_JAVXKG010000028.1, on the reverse strand, counting down.
AATGTAATCAAAAATGCGAATGAAATTACTCAAAAAGGAATCAAAGAAATTGTATTAACTGGTGTAAATATTGGTGATTACGGAAAAGGTGAATTCGGAAATAAAAAACACGAACATACTTTTCTTGAATTAGTAAAAGAATTGGATCAAGTAGAATCTATAGAAAGAATTAGAATTTCTTCTATTGAACCTAATTTATTGAAGAATGAAACAATTGATTTCGTATCAAAAAGTAAACGTTTCGTTCCTCACTTCCACATTCCATTGCAATCTGGTAACGATGAAATTTTAAAGAAAATGAAACGTCGTTATTTGTCTAATCTTTATTTAGATCGTGTTACAAAAATTCGCGAAGTAATGCCAAATGCCTGTATTGGAGTAGATGTGATTGTTGGTTTTCCTGGAGAAACAGAAGAATTGTTTATGGAAACGTATAATTTCATCAACGAATTACCAATTAGCTATTTACATGTATTTACATATTCGGAAAGAGATAATACAGAAGCTGTAGATTTTGACGGAATTGTAGATCAAGGAGAGCGTAAGCGTCGTAATAAAATGTTGCGAATTTTATCAGAGAAAAAACGTCAAGCATTTTATCAATCTCAATTAGGAACAACGCAAAAAGTATTGTGGGAACATGATAATAAAGATGGAAAAATGTTCGGTTTTACACAGAATTATGTAAAAGTACAAACAGAATATAATCCAGATTTAGTGAATGAAACACAATTAGTCGATTTGTTTAGAATTAATCATAACGGAATTGTAGAGGTTAAAATTCATCAATTAGAATTAGCAAAATAATATATAAATAATACTTAAAAAAAGCCCAATTATATTGGGTTTCTTTTTTTTGAACTAACTTTACATTTAGGAATAATATTTGTAGATTTAATTAAAAAAAATAATAGTCATGAAAATCGTACATTTTACTTTTATAGTTTTACTGTCCTTATTTGTAACAAGCTGTAGTACAGTACAAGTAAGCACAGATTATGATAGATCAGCTAATTTTTCAACTTATAAGACATATTCATATCACGAAAAGGGTTTGGATAAATTAAAAGTGAATGATTTGGATAAAAGACGACTTTTAACTGCAATTGACACACAAATGGCAGCAAAAGGTTTTACAAAGGTATCTTCGGATGCAGATTTAGTTGTTAATGTATTAACAAGCACGAAAGAAAAAATTTCTGTATCTAATAATAATTGGGGCTATGGTCCTTATGGTTATTACGGTGGTTTTTATGGTGGAACAAATGTTTCTCAATATCAAGCCGGAACAATTGTAATTGATATAATTGACGATAAAAAGAATGTTTTGGTTTGGCAAGGTGTTGGTGCTGATCTGAATTTGAGTAATATTAGTGCAAAAGCAGAAAGAATACCAAAAGCTGTGGAAGAAATTTTAGCTAAATTTCCACCACAACCGAAAAAATAAATAACATAATAAACATATAAGAGCTCTTCTAATTGAAGAGCTTTTTTACGGAATGAAATTTGTATTAAAAAAATCTTTAATTTTGTTAAAGAAAATACAACAACTTATGAAAAATTTAAAAACCAATCTACTTAGCTTATTCTTATTAAGTATGTCTACTTTATCTTTTGCACAAATAGAATTTGGTGTAAAAGGAGGTGTCGGTCTTAGTAATACAACTGTTGTTCATGGGGTTTCTAAAGAACGTTTTGGTTTCCTTGCAGGTGCAGTAGCCAAATATCAATTGACAACAAAAAACGAAAATCATTATTTACAAGTAGAAGTTTTATACTCTACTCAAGGAGAATATTCTTTATATAAAGAAGGAGGAGAAAAATATAAAGCCTTTTTAGATTATGTTAATATTCCGATTATGTACAAATATTATTTTGATGATCAAGGAAAAGACTTTTTCTTAGAAGGAGGTCCACAACTTGGTTTTAAAGTTTCAGAAAAATTTGACGAAGGAGAACCAGAGAGTGAAAATAATATTCCAAAATCATTCGATTTAGCATTAAATATTGGTGGTGGTTATTCTATCGATCGTAAAATTGAATTTAATTTACGCTATCAATATGGTTTAATTGATACGTATGATTTCAATCGTTGGGACAACGGAAACAACCGTTCATCGTTCCTTACACTAGGAGTTACTTATTATTTCAAATAAATTTAAAACCGCTGAAAAGCGGTTTTTTTTATTATCTTGTTTAAAATTTTTGAGTATGAATTTTAAACAACTATTATTTTTTGTTACTTTTCTTTTTTCCGTAAACCTATTTTCTCAAAATATTATAAAAGGAAATGTTGTCAACGAAAATTCTAAACCGATAGCGAATACCTCAATTTACGTAGATGGTTCTACAATACAAACGAAAACAAATGAAAATGGTGAATTTGAATTGAATCTTCCTAACGGACAATATAATATCATCGCAAGAGCTGAAATGTACGAGAATTATATTTTGAGCATTAATACAAATCAAAAACAACACTACAAAATAGTTTTAGATCCAGAAATAATTGCTTTACAAGAAGCAACTGTACAAGAAATGTCCAAAGATGATTGGGAATATTATTATCAAACTTTTGTCGGTTTATTTTTAGGATCTAATGAGGCAGCAAAAAAAACTAAGATAGAAAATCCAAAAGATTTACGATTCAATTACAATAAACAAACCAGAGAATTAAAAGCAACTTCTCGTAATCCGTTAATCATTACCAATAATTATTTAGGTTATAAAATAGAGTATGATTTGGTTGATTTTAATCTTAATTATCAAACAAATTATGTTTTAACATTGGGTACTGCTTTATTTACAAAACTTAATGCTAATTCTAGTAAAACCAAAAAATGGGAAGAAAACAGAAAAACATCTTATTTAGGAAGTGTTACTCATTTTATGAAATCTATTTATGATGAAAAACTAGAAGAAAACGGATATGATGTAAAGCGATTAATAAGAAAAGAGAATCCTGCTTATCAAAAGTTTAAAGATGAAATGTTAATCGGCGGAAAAATTTCTGGAAATGTTCCTCCTAAAATAATCACTTATCTTATTAACCAAAAAGTACCTTATGATAGTCTAAAAATAATAGATGGAAAAAATCAATTTCTTCATTTTAAAGGTTTATTTTCTGTTGAATATAAAAAAGAAAAAGAGGATATTCTTTATTCAAAACAAAATGGCTCTAACTATACTTCAAATCAATTATCTATTTTTGCTCTAAAAAGTGATTTGTTAAAGATTGAAGAAAATGGTTCGTATTATCATCCTGGAGATTTGGTTGTAGAAGGTTACTGGAGTTGGGAAAAAATAGCAAATATGGTTCCGATAGATTATAAAATAGAATAAAAAAGTCGCTCAATGAACGACTTTTTTATTATTACTTAGAATTATTTTTTAATAAATTTAATCGATTCGTTTGATGAATCTGTACTAACTTTAATTATATAAATTCCTTTATTTAAGAAATTAAAATCAATTTTGTTATTCATTAATTTATCTGATTTCCATACTTTTTGACCAGCTAAATTATAAACCTCAACAGAGTTTATTTTTCCTTTTACATGAATTGTCATTTCATCATCTACAGGATTTGGAGAAATAGTTATAACCTCTTTGATTTTATCATTTTCAGTTGTGCTTAATTTAGGCATTTTGATTACAAATCCTTTAAGCTCCATTTCATCCCAATTAATTCCTATTCCGCCTATATATTCTCCATTCGGTGAAATTCCCGTTGGTAAAACAAATGTAAAACCTTTTGCATCGTATCCAACTTCCTTTACATAATCGTCAATTTTAACAACACCTCTATCCTTAAACCAAATAAAACCTTCTCCATCTGTATTTGTTGCAAACCAAGGTTTCCAATATCCAACTGCTACATTTCCATCATCAGAAATCCCTACAATAGATGCATTATAGTCCGGATCTTCATGAGCAACCTCTATATACGCTTTAGTTATTACATTATAAATATAGGCTTCTGGCTCATTAAAACCTACAATTGTATTTCCATCTGCAGTAACTGCAAAAGCTTCCCCTACTAAATCTCCAGAACTATTTTTTATATACTCTTGAACTCCATTTTTCCAATACACTCCTTTACGAAAACCATTCAATGCTTCCTGCCAACCAACAATAACAGATCCATCCAAATTTACAGAATTAGCTCTAGCACTTCTTCCAGAAACAGATGAGGCATATTCTTTTATTTCGCCTGTTTTACTCCATGCAATTGGAACTGCTTGCGCCGCGCTCAAAAATTTCATTCCAACTATTGTTTCTCCATTACTAGACATTCCCCAAGAGGACGTATCTTTTCCTCCTAAAAATTTCCATTCACTAGTTGAATTATCATAAACAGCTAGCTCATCATTTCCTGTATCTGGATTAGTCATTGTTCCAGATATTAATTTTCCATCAGAAGAAACTGTTGTATTTCCTGCAATATAATCATCTTCACCTCCAATCTCACCTATTACAGAAGGTCCATCTTCTATTGTCCATTTAAAGTGTACTACACCTCCTGCATTTCCTACAGCTACACCATTATTCGATAGGTCTGTAACTTGTGCCCAAGTACCAACATCATAAACCTGAGCATTTGACTGTGAAGCCATTACCAGTAACAACGCAATAAAGTAATTTTTTTTCATAATTTGTAAAGTGTTAATTCAATACTTTAAAATTAGATTTTTTTTCAATAAATATTAATGAGTAATAAACAACTGCTTGAACTTCCTTAAATACAAAAGTATAACTAATTGACAAAGTGAATGATAACCTAAATAAATTATATAACTAATAAGCTGAATTTCTTTGAATCAATTAACAAAAACAATAAATCAATATATGTAAATAGTAATTTTATAAAAATAAAAAAGCCACTCTAAACGAGTGGCTTTCAATTTATGGTTTGCTAGAATTTTATTATAACTCTAAAGCTTTTTTAGCATCTCCTCCCATTAATACATTTAATGGATCTTCAACTGCTTCTTTAACCGCTACTAAGAAACCAACAGACTCACGTCCGTCAATAACACGGTGGTCATAAGATAATGCGATGTACATCATTGGAGCAATTACAATTTGTCCGTTTTTAACAACTGGACGCTCAACGATATTGTGCATTCCTAAGATACCTGATTGTGGTGGATTAAGAATTGGTGTAGACATCATAGATCCAAATACACCACCGTTAGTGATTGTAAATGTACCTCCTGTCATTTCGTCAACAGAAATTTTACCATCGCGTACTTTAATTGCTAAATCTTTGATAGATTGCTCAACACCACGGAAAGTTAAATTTTCTGCATTACGTACAACTGGTACCATCAAACCTTTTGGTCCTGATACAGCTACAGAAACATCAGCAAAATCATATTTCACTTGGTAATCTCCATCAATCATAGAGTTTACATCTGGATATAATTCTAATGCACGTGTAACTGCTTTTGTAAAGAAAGACATAAATCCTAGACCAACACCATGTTTAGCTTTAAATTCGTCTTTGTATTGATTACGTAAAGCAAAAATTCCTGACATATCAACTTCGTTGAATGTTGTTAACATTGCAGTTTCATTTTTAACAGAAACTAAACGTTGTGCAATTTTACGACGTAATGATGATAATTTTTTCTCTGATTGAGCACGGTTTCCTGTAACAGGAACTGTTCCCATAGATGGTGTAAAACGTACTGCATCTTCTTGCGTAATACGTCCGTCACGTCCTGATCCATTTACTTGAGAAGCATCAATACCTTTTTCATCTAAAACTTTTTTAGCAGCAGGAGATGGAGTACCTGTAGCATAAGTAGCGGCTGGTGCAGCTTTTGGTGCTTCTTCTTTTTTAGGCTCTTCTTTTACTTCAGCTTTTGGTGCCTCAGCAGCAGCTCCACCTTCTGGTTTTGCAGCTGATGTATCAATAAGACAAACAACTTGTCCTACTTCAACAACATCACCTTCTTCAGCTTTTAAAGTAATAATACCACTTTCTTCAGCTGGTAATTCTAATGTAGCTTTATCTGAGTCAACTTCAGCAATAGCTTGATCTTTTTCTACGTAATCACCATCTTTAACTAACCACGTAGCAATCTCTACTTCTGTGATTGATTCCCCTGGTGATGGGACTTTCATTTCTAACATATCTATTAGCTTTATTTTTTTATTTAAATACTTTATTAATCACCTCTTCAAAAATAGCAGCCCAACGTTTACTAGAACCTGGTGCTGTTGCAGCACTTTCTGCTGGAGAAACTACGTCGAATGGATATTTTCTTAATTTACGTAAGATATATGTCCAAGCTCCCATATTTTCTGGCTCTTCTTGTGCCCAAACTAATTCTGCATTTCCATATTGAGAGATAATTGTATCAACTTTTTCTTCGTTTAAAGGATACAATTGTTCTAAACGAACAATAGCAGTTTCTTTATCACCTAATTCTTGACGTTTTTTGTCTAATTCGTAATAAATTTTTCCTGAACAGAATACTACTTTTTTCACTTTTTTCGCATCTACAGTTACATCGTCAATAATCTCTTGGAATGATCCGTTAGAGAAATCTTCTAATTTTGAAACTGCTGCTGGATGACGTAATAAAGATTTTGGAGACATTACAATTAATGGCTTACGATAATCTGTTACAACTTGTCTTCTTAATGCGTGGAAAAAGTTTGCAGGAGTTGTAATGTTAGCAACAAACATATTGTTACCAGCACACATTTGTAAGAAACGCTCTAATCTAGCTGATGAGTGTTCTGCTCCTTGCCCTTCGTATCCGTGAGGCAATAACATTACTAAACCGTTTTGTAATTTCCATTTATCTTCTGCTGCAGAAATATATTGGTCGATTACAATTTGAGCACCATTTACGAAATCTCCAAATTGAGCTTCCCAAATTGTTAATGCTTTTGGATTTGCCATTGCATACCCGTAATCAAAACCTAAAACTGCATATTCAGATAATAATGAATTGTAAATTCTTAATTTACCTTGGTTATCATCAATATGGTTTAATAAAATAATTTCTTCTTCTGTATCTTCAGTTTTAACAACTGCATGACGGTGAGAAAAAGTACCACGTTCTACATCTTCTCCAGATAAACGCACGTTACGTCCATCTGTTAAAATAGATCCGTATGCTAAAGCTTCTCCTAATCCCCAGTCGATTTTATCATCTTCAATCATTTTTCCACGTCCTTCAATCAAACGTGAAACTTTCTTGATTAATTTTTTACCTTCTGGTACAGTAGATACTGCTTTTGCAATTTCTTTTAATTTTTCTGCTGGATAAGCTGTATTTGCTGTTGCATTAACAGTTTCTTCTGTTGCAATTGTAAATCCTTCCCACTCTTCTGGCATAAAAGGAAAAATATGGTTGCGTTCAATTTCTTTAGAAGCTTCAAAATTAACTTCTAATAAAGCTTTAAACTCAGCCTCTTTTTGTTTTACAATTTCTTCTCCAATAACACCTTCTTTTAATAATTTTTCCTTGTAAATTTCACGAGGATTTGGGTGCTTAGCAATTAAATTATATAATTTTGGTTGTGTAAATTTTGGTTCATCACCTTCGTTATGACCATATTTACGGTATCCTAATAAATCAATAAAAACATCTGAACCGAATTGTGCGCGGTAATCTGCGGCAAAACGGAAAGCGTGTACTACTGCTTCTACATCGTCAGAATTAACGTGCATTACAGGAGATAAAGTTACTTTAGCAACATCTGTACAATAAGTAGATGTACGTGCGTCTAAATAATTTGTTGTAAAACCAATTTGGTTATTTACAACAACGTGTACAGTACCACCAATTGTATATCCATCTAATCCTGCCATTTGCACAACTTCGTATACAATACCTTGTCCAGCTACAGCAGCATCACCATGAATTAAAATCGGAATAATTTTAGAATAATCTTCCTTATAATCTTCTTCAGCCTTCGCACGTGCAATACCTCCTACTACTGCATCTACAGTTTCTAAGTGAGATGGATTTGGTGCTAAATTGATTAAGATATCTTTTCCGTTTGTTGCTTTGATTTGGTTTGATGATCCCATGTGGTATTTCACATCACCAGCCATCAAATCGTCGTCAAAAGCTTTTCCTTCAAACTCAGAAAAAATTTGAGAGTATGATTTTCCAAAAATGTTAGCTAACACATTAAGACGACCACGGTGTGCCATTCCTACGATAACTTCTTCTACTCCATGCTCAGCAGACTTGTTGATTAACGTGTCTAATGCAGGAATTAAAGATTCGTTTCCTTCAACAGAAAAACGTTTTTGTCCTACATACTTTGTGTGCATAAAGTTTTCGAAAGCTGTTGCTTCGTTTAACTTTTCTAAAACTCTTTCTTTCTCCTCTTTCGATAATTTTGGTTGATTCAAATTTTGGTTTAACCAATTCTGAATCCAATTAATTCTCTGAGGCTCTCTTACATACATATACTCGATTCCGATAGATTCGCAGTACATATTCTCTAAGTGGCCAATGATTTCACGCAATGTGATTGGACCTCCAATACCTAAAATTTCTCCAGCGTTGAAAGTCAAACTCAAATCAGCATCTGTCAAACCGAAGTTCTTGATGTCTAATGTTGGTTCAAAAGTTCTACGAGCTCTAACTGGGTTAGTCTTTGTAAACAAATGTCCACGTGTACGGTAAGCATCAATCAAATTGATTACTTTAAATTCTTTCTGTACATTTTCGGGAATTTGAGATACTACAGTTGGGTTAACTACTGCTTGTACTGTTTGACTAGCTCTGTTTGGAACTGCTTGTTGCGCTGGTGCAAATAATGGTTCTCCATCATATGTTGCATTTGCAAAGTCATATCCTTGGAAAAAAGCTTTCCAACTTGGTTCAATACTGTCCGGATATTGGACATATTGATCATATAAGTCGCCTATGAACTCTAAATGAGCGGCATTTAAAAACGAAAAACGATCCATAAATTTTACTCTTTACGAGATTTTAGCTACAAAATTAAACTATTTAGCCCTTTAAAAAAAATTACTTTTATCATATTTATCATATCGAGCCATAAAAAAATATTATAATCAAATAATTATTACATTTGATATAAATCTAAGAAAAAATTTACATTTAGATGATAAATTTTCTAACAAAAAAAATAAATAAACGCTGGATTGGTTTCACTATTATTTTTACCATTTTTGTCGTAACTGTATGGTCGAGTAATAAGATTGTACAAGAATTAAAACGTGAAGAACATAAACGAGTAGAAAATTACGCAAAATCTTTAGAATTAATCAGTTCTTCAGAATTTTTAGACTCAAGAACACAAGATTTTCTTTTTAAATTAATTGAAGACAACAAAACAATTCCTGTTGCTTTGATTGATGATAAAGGCAATATTTCGGATACCAAAAATATTGATGAAACGATAACAAATAATGAAGCGCAGCTAAAAAAATATGTTTTAGCGATGAAGCGAGACGACCAAACTATTGAGGTTGATTTACCTGAAGGTAAAAATTATGTTTATTTTAAAAATTCAAAATTACTAAATCAACTACAATATTATCCTTTAATTATTATCTTGTTAATTCTGTTATTTTTTGGATTTGCATATTGGTATTTTAAAACTATTCGTGACACCGAAAAAAGTTATTTATGGGCTGGTATGGCAAAAGAAACAGCGCATCAAATTGGCACACCACTCTCGTCTTTAATGGGTTGGGTTGAATTATTGAAATTAGAGGATATTGACCAAATGTCTGTCATAGAAATTGAAAAAGATGTTGATCGTTTGAAACATATTGCTGATCGTTTTTCTAAGATAGGTTCTACTTCGGAATTGAAAAAAAATGATTTGATTGCGACAACCAAACAAACCGTCAACTATATTTCGCAACGAATTTCGAAGAAAACTGAAGTTAATTTTACCACAGATGTTGATGAATATTTGATTAATCTTAATGAATCATTATACAGTTGGGTGATAGAAAATCTGATGAAAAATGCCGCAGATGCTATGCAGAATAAAGGTGTTTTGGATATTTCGATTTATACAAAAGGAAAGTTTGTCGAAATTCTAATTTCAGATACTGGCTCTGGAATTCCAACAAAATTACAACGCAAAATTTTTGAACCTGGTTTTACAACAAAAAAACGAGGTTGGGGATTGGGATTATCACTTGCAAAGCGTATTATAGAAGAATATCACAAAGGAAAAATATTTGTTGCAAAATCATCCAAAGAAACGGGAACTCAGTTTAAGATTTTGTTGAAGAAGTAGAAATTTTCCCTTTACTAATTAAAAATATTGAAAAAGACATTATAACAGAATAACTTATCGGGAATAAAAGTTGATTAATATTACTAGATACAAAAGATTTTTCCAATAAATAAAAAGTTGTAAAAACTCCAAAAATAGAAAATATACATAGATATATCTTTATCTCTAACATTTTTAAATTTCTTTTACTCAAATAGCGATATAAATATCCAAAAATAACTATTGTTGGAATTGAAAAAAATAATCCTAAAACTACAAAAAGCCAATAAATATCAAATGCATCAAAAATTTCTTTTTTATCTTTTCTTAATATTATAACCCATAATAAAAAAAGAAAAAGTGGAGTAAATAAAATCGTTGAAAACCACACTTTTAATATATAAAATTCTTTTTTGAACATACTTTTTAAATTTCTTATTCTAAATTATAAAAAAAACCTCAAACAATAAAGTTTGAGGTTGAATACTATATAAGGTATACTTTTCTTAAAATCCTAAAATCATTTTTGCAATCGAAAAATAAATTAATAAACCAAAAATATCATTGCTTGTCGTAATAAATGGACCAGTTGCAATCGCAGGATCTACACCGTATTTATTCAACATAATTGGAATAAATGTCCCAATTAAACTTGCTAATATCATTACAATAACCAATGCCAAAACAATGGTAGATGATATTTCGTAACTTGTACTCATCAAAAAATGTGTGGCAATTAACAGTATTCCTGCTAAAAGTGTACTGTTAGATAAGGCTAATAACATTTCTTTACCTAATCTTTTCCAAATAGAACCCGTAATATTATTATTTGCCAATCCTTGTACTATAATCGCGGAAGATTGTACACCAACATTTCCTGCCATAGCGGCTACAAGTGGCGTAAAAAAGAATAATTGAGGATATAAATTCATCGCATTACTAAAACTTTGCGAAATATTAACTGCCACAAAACTACCCACCAACGCCAATAAAAGCCATGGTAAACGGGCTTTTGTTAATTTCCAAATACTATCGTCAGAATCTACATTTTGCGTAATACCGGCTGCTAATTGGTAATCTTCTTCTGCATCTTCACGTATTACATCAATCACATCATCTACCGTAATTACTCCAACCAAACGCATTAATTCATCTACAACAGGAACTTCGTACAAGTCATATTTCTCTATCACTTTTGCAACTTCCAAATCACTTGCATAGGTTTTTACATATTGAATTCTATCATTGTAAACATCTACAACTTTTGTATTAGCAGAAGTCGTCAATAATCGTTTCAAACTTAATGTTCCTATCAATTTATCAGCCTCATCAACAACATAAATAGAGAAAACTTCTTCTAAATCTTCTGCCTGTTTACGCATTTGTTTAACCGCTGTAATTACCGACCAATCTTTGTTGACTTTGATAAGCTCTTTTCCCATCAATCCACCAGCAGTATTTTTATCGTAGCGTAAAAGATCTACAATTTCTTTGGCATGTTCTTGATCTTCTAACTCTGCAATTACGGCATCTTTTCTTTCGTCCGAAAGTTCATTAATTACGTCTACCGCATCATCGGTATCCATTTCATTAATTACATCATCGGCAATCTCTTTTGCTGTAAGCGTTTTTAAGAATTTACGGCGGTCATCTTCTTCTAATTCAAGAAGAATATCGGCAGAAATTTCATTATCGAGTAAATCAATTACAAAAGATTGTTCTTTGGTCGAGAGTTCATCAAACAATTCGGCAATATCGGCAGGATGCAAATCATGCAACATTTCCTTAACCTCTTTTGCATTTTGTTTATTAATTCTTTCATTTAATAACTCAATAAAATCTTTTGTAATTTTCACCTCCATAGTCTATTGCATTCTTTTTGTTAATTCAATAAAATCTTCGACAGATAATTGTTCTGCGCGCAAACTCATAAATTCGTGGTCTTGTAAATCTTCTGGTATTCCCATTGCTTTTAAAGAATTACGAAGCGTTTTTCTTCTTTGCCCAAAACCAGCTTTTACAACCTGAAAAAATTTTGATTTGTTAACACCTTCTATCTCTGTTCTGTAACGACGCATCAAAATTACACCAGATTTTACACGTGGTGGCGGTGTAAATACATGTTCTGGAACTGTAAATAAATAATCGCAATGATAATATGCTTGTGTTAATACAGAAAGAATTCCGTAATCTTTTGTTCCTTTTTTAGACGCAATACGTTCAGCAACTTCTTTCTGAAACATACCACATAATTCTGGTACCATTTCACGATCTTCTAATGCTTTGAATACTATTTGCGATGATATATTATACGGGAAATTTCCTAAAATAGCAACTTGTTCATCAAATTTTGATTTAAAATCCATTTTTAAGAAATCTTCTGAGTGTATTTTAAATCCAGGATAAAATGGTTGATAATTCTCTTTCAAATATTCTACCGACTCTGTATCAATCTCTACAACTTCAATATTTTTCTTCGCTTGTAAAATATATTTTGTCAACACACCCATTCCTGGTCCAATCTCCAATACACGATCATACCCTTGCCAAGTTAATCCTTCGGCAATGTCGCGTGCAATATTTTCATCATTCAAAAAATGCTGACCTAAATGTTTTTTAGCTTTTACTTTCAAATCTTATAAATTTTAAGTTTTCTTTAACCAACTATTCGCAGAATATATACCTTAATATATGTCTTACGAAATAAGTTTTTTTTATCTTAGCCCCAAAATTAACCCAAATGTCAAAAACGAACGATAAATTTGAGAAAAAAAGACTGCGCTCTTCTAACATTACTGTTGTTATAAGTATTTCGCTTGTTTTATTTCTATTAGGTATTTTCGGCTTAATTGTCATTAATGCACAAAGTTACGCAGAACATCTAAAAAGAGAATTAAAAATTGAAGCTTATTTTAAAGATGTTGAAGATCCAAAATTAAAAGATAAAGAGCTTGATTTGCAAAAATCTTATATCGATTCGTTAAAAGTAAAATACCCTTTTGTAGAAGCTACACAATACGTTAGCAAAGAGGATGCAGCTAAAATTGCGAAAAAAGATTTGGGAACAGATGGTAGCGATTTCTTTGAAGAAAGTATTTTTCCTGCTTCTGTACAAATAACGTTGAATCCTAATTTGATTCAATCTGTAGAACAAATTGATTCTATAAACAAGGTTTTGGCAAAAAATCCGATTGTTGATGAAGTAAAAAGTGACAAAGAAGCAATGGTTACAATTTATCACAGCATCAATAAAATTACTTTTTGGATTATGATTTTCGCTATTATTTTCTTGGTAATAGTTGTTGTATTAATCAATAACTCGATTAGACTTAAAATTTATGCAAAACGTTTTAGCATAAAAACAATGCAATTAGTTGGTGCAAGAAGACGTTTTATTGTAAAACCATTCTTAATAGAAAGTGCTATTTTAGGATTCTTTGCAGCTTTAACGGCTATTATAGGATTAGGGATTTTATGGTATTTATTGGCAACAAAAGTTGGCTTAGTATTATGGAATCCGAGCTACACAATATTAATTCTTGTTTTAATAGGAATTGGTGTTATTATTGCCGTATTCAGTACATTGTTTGCTGCTTGGCGTTATTTAAGATTAAAAACTGATCAACTTTATTAATGAAAACAAATTCTATCGATACAACAAAAAAATCAGCGTCTACTAAAGACGCTGGTTTTACTTTTTTATTCGGAAAAAGAAATTACATCTTTATGGCAATCGGTGTTGCACTAATTGGTCTTGGATTTTTATTGATGACAGGACATGATGCAAACACACGACCGGACGGAACTTGGGATGCAAATTATTGGAATGACGAAATTTATTCGTTCCGAAGAATTCGTTTAGCTCCATTTTTAGTCGTTTTAGGATTTATCGTAGAGATTTATGCCATTTTAATCAATCCGAATAAAGAAAAATAATGAATACTTTACAAGCAATTATTATTGCAATAGTAGAAGGATTGACAGAATATTTGCCAATTTCTTCTACAGCACACATGGGATTTACTGCAGCTTTGATGGGAATGCCGGAAAGTGAATTTTTAAAAATGTTTCAAGTATCAATACAATTTGGAGCAATTTTATCAATCGTGGTTTTATATTGGAAAAAATTCTTCAACTTCCAGAATTTCGATTTCAAATTTTATATCAAATTAATTTGTGCCGTAATTCCTGCTTTGGTTTTAGGAAAATTATTTGACGATAAAATAGAAGCTGTTTTGGGAAATCAAGTTGCAATTTCTGGAATGTTAGTTTTCGGAGGAATTATTTTATTATTTGTAGATAAATGGTTCAAAAATCCAAAAATTGACGACGAAAAACAAATCACACTAAAACAAGCTATCATCATTGGTTTTTGGCAATGTTTGGCAATGATGCCAGGAACTTCGCGCTCTGCTGCGTCTATTATTGGTGGTATGACACAAGGTTTATCTCGTAAAGCTGCCGCAGAATTTTCGTTCTTTTTGGCGGTTCCTACAATGTTAGCCGTTACAGTTTATTCTGTTTTTGTGAAAACTTGGGGCGAAAATACCTCAGCACCAATGAAAGGTTATGAAATGATTTTACAAGATCAAGAACATATTATGTTATTCGTAATTGGTAATGTTGTTGCATTTATAGTGGCTTTGATTGCTGTAAAAACATTTATTTCTGTGTTAACAAAATACGGATTCAAGTTTTGGGGTTGGTACAGAATTATTATCGGAATTATATTATTGTTCTATTTCTGGAACAATCCTACTCAAGTAGAAAAAGACAACGCAGCTTCTATAGAAACTACAATGATTCAGCACAAATAAAATGAACGTAGAAAAAATACAAGAAGGACACATTTTTTTGATTGATAAACCGTTGGATTGGACATCTTTTGATGTTGTCAATAAAATACGTTGGAATATCAGAAAATCGTATGATTTGAAAAAAATAAAAGTTGGTCACGCAGGAACTTTAGATCCAAAAGCGACTGGACTTTTATTGGTTTGTACAGGAAAATTAACAAAGCGAATTGATGAATTTCAGGCGCAAGAAAAAACCTATACAGGAACAATAAAATTGGGTGTTACAACACCAACTTATGATTTGGAATCGGAAGAAAATGAAACTTTTCCAACAGAACATTTGACGGAAGAAATTATCCAAGAAGCAATAAAACAATTTATCGGAGAAATAGAACAATTTCCACCGATGCATTCTGCTATAAAAGTTGATGGAAAACGTCTATACGAATTGGCTCGAGATGGAAAAGAAATAGAAAGAAAAGCGCGTAAAATTACCATTCACGATTTTAAAATAACTAAAATAGATTTACCTTTTATCGACTTTGAAGTAAATTGTAGCAAAGGAACTTACATTCGTTCTTTGGCATACGATTTTGGAAAAGCGGTAAATTCTGGCGGATATTTAACAGCTTTGAGAAGAACAAAAATTGGCGATTTTGATGTAATCAATTCAGAAAATTTAGCTTTAGAAAAAAGTTATTTTGAAGAAATAATTTCTTAAATAAAGTGATTAAATCGAATTAACTTTATTTTAAGAAATAAACAAAATCTATTTTATATTTTTGTTAAAATTAATTTTTTATATCGTTATACTACCTTAGAAACCTTACTTATCTAGCATACCTTCTTCCTATTATAACTTTATAGATTCTTTATTTTTAATTATTAAAAACTATTATAAATAAAAATTATGGGTTACAAGTACCAAAGATTAGACAAAGACAACGCAGTTGTTTTATTAGTAGATCACCAAGCAGGATTATCTTCTTTAGTAAGAGATATCGATCCTGACAAATTCAAAAACAACACTTTAGCTTTAGCAGCTTTAGCTAAATATTTTAATTTACCTACAATCTTAACAACATCTTTCGAAGATGGACCTAACGGACCACTTTGGACAGAAATTAAAGATATGCATCCAGATGCTCCTTATATTGCACGTCCTGGTCAAGTTAATGCTTGGGATAATGAAGATTTTGTAAACGCGGTAAAAGCAACTGGTAAAAAACAAATTATTATTGCAGGTATTGTAACTGAAGTTTGTGTAGAGTTTCCTACGTTATCAGCTTTAGAAGAAGGTTTCGAAGTTTTTGTAGTTTCTGACGCTTCTGGTACTTTCAATCAAATTACAAGAGAAGCAGCTTGGAATAGAATGTCACAAGCTGGTGCTAACATGATGAGCTGGTTTAACACAGCGTGTGAGTTACAACGTGATTGGAGAAATGATGTAGAAGGTTTAGGAGGCTTATTTTCTAAATATATACCAGATTACAACAACTTAATGAATAGTTATTTTACATTAAAAGGTAAAAACTAATAAACTTTTAACTCAGATAATTATAAAAATTGTCTGAGTTTTTTTTTTATTACAAACAATTCAGACAATTTAGTTTGTAAATAATTTTAACATTATTTTCTAAAAAATTAAATTTATTTATAACTAATTTTATAATCACGACTTACACTAAATCTAGAAAATATTAGAAATGAAAATATTTGACAAATACAATTTAAAAAATATAGAACTAGCAAACAGAATTGCCATGGCTCCCATGACAAGAAGTAGAGCTGTAAACCCAGAAGGTAAAGCTGAAGATATTATGGCTACTTACTACGGGCAAAGAGCAAGCGCTGGTTTACTTATTACAGAAGGAGTTTTTATTAACGAAATGGCTGTAGGTTACATTAATGTACCCAGAATACAAACACAAGAGCAAACAGACTCTTGGAAGCCAGTAGCTAATGAAGTTCATACGAAGGACGGTAAAATTTTTATGCAAATATGGCATGTTGGTGCCTCATCTCACCCTTCTATTTTAGGAGGAAAATTACCATTATCACCATCAGGAGTTAATCCAAATATCAAAGTGTATGCAGATGGTGGTTTTGTAGATACTGTAGCTCCTAAAGAAATGTCTTTAGAGGAAATATACAGCACGATAAAAGATTTTGGTATTGGTGCAAAAAATGCAATAGATGCTGGTATGGATGGTGTAGAAATACATGCTGCAAATGGTTATTTGGTTAATCAATTTTTCCAAAAAAATACCAATACAAGAATTGACGAATACGGAGGAAATATAGAAAATAGATCTCGATTTTTATTTGATATTTTAGACGAAATTCAAAAACATATTCCAATCGAAAAAGTAGGTGTACGCTTCTCTCCTATTGTAGATGGTTTTGGAGTAAAATATGATGACGAAACAGATGATTTGTACCGTTACATTACTCAAAAAATTAATAAACAATATAATGTAGCGTATTTACATTATAATGGTATTGTAGACCCGAGCATAAAAACACCTCATGAAAAAGTAATAAATATTGCTAAATGCATGAGAGAAGATTATAACGGAACAATTATAATCAACACTGGTTTAACTAAAGAAGTTGCTAGTGAAATTCTAGACAAAGGTTATGCTGATATTTTTGCATTTGGTGTACCATTTATAGCAAACCCTACATTTGTAGAAAAACTAGAAAAAGACATTCCTTTAACACAACCTAACCCAGATTATTTCTATACTGGCGGTGCGGAAGGATATATTACTTACGAATAATCTTAATCTTATTATATTATGTCAAGCTACCCAATTAGAGATCAAAAAAATGATCATCTTTTAACACCAGAAAACTCAACATTAATCATTATTGATTATCAACCAGTGCAAGTAAATTCTATTGCTTCAATGGATAGACAATTGTTAGTAAACAACATTTCTGGAACTACTAGAGCCGCACAAGTTTTTAATGTGCCTATTGTTTTATCAACGGTAAACGTAAAAACAGGTAATAACAAAGAAACTGTTCCTCAATTAAGAAAGTATTTAGAAGGAGTTGCTTCTTATGACAGAACGTCTATCAATGCTTGGGAGGATAAAGAATTTGTAGAAGCTGTAAAAGCTACAGGTCGAAAAAAACTTGTTTTCACTGCATTATGGACAGAAGCTTGTCTTACTTTTCCTGTTTTAGATGCAATAAAAGAAGGTTTTGAAGTTTACATCGTTGCAGATGCAGTTGGTGGAACTTCTAAAGAAGCACACGATGCAGCAATTCGTCGTATGGAACAAGCTGGTGCACATTCTATCAGTACAGTTCAGTGGTTTTGTGAATTACAAAGAGATTGGGCAAGAGGAGAAACAGTTCCTCAGTTTATGGATTTATTTATTCAAACAGGTGGTACTGCTGGTATCCAATTTGGATACGATAGAGACTAATCATTATTCAAAAAAACTAATAAAAAAGTATAGAAATTTTCGTGATTTCTATACTTTATCTTTATAATATGGCAACAAAAAAAGTAGAAAAAATAGTTTCACCAGCTCCTCCACATTTTGTTGGAGATGGTTTTAGGGTTCATAATTTTATTCCTGGACAAGGTTTATCTATGGACAGAATGGATCCTTTTATTATGTTAGATTATAATTCTAAATATGTATTTCCTCCATCTAAAATACCAAAAGGTGTTGGCGTTCATCCGCATAAAGGTTTTGAAACTGTAACAATTGCCTATAAAGGACGCGTAGAGCATGGTGACAGCAGCGGTGGCGGTGGAATTATTGGAGAAGGCGACGTACAATGGATGTCTGCTGCATCTGGAGTTTTACACAAAGAATTTCATGAAACTGAATGGAGTAAAACTGGTGGAGAATTCCAAATGATACAATTATGGGTAAATTTACCTGCGAAAGACAAAAAATTACCAGCAAAATATCAAGCCATTACAAATGAATCTATTAATCGTTTTCAATTAGAAGATGGTTTAGGCGAAATAGAAATTATTGCTGGTGAATACAATGGTATAAAAGGTGCAGCTTCTACATTTACACCAATTAATATGTATAATCTGAAAGCTAAAAAAGGTTCTAAAACAGACTATAGTTTTCCCGCAAATTACAATTCTTTCTTATTGGTTTTAGAAGGTCAAGTAAAGATTAATGATGAAGAAATTGTAAATACAGATCATTTTGCATTATTTGAAAATAATGGAGAATCTTTTACAGTAGAAGTTACAGAAGATGCAGTTGTTTTTATCGTTGGTGGAGAGCCTATTGGTGAACCTATTGCACATTATGGTCCATTTGTTATGAACACAAAAGAAGAATTAATGGAAGCTTTTGATGATTTTAACAGGGGAAAATTTGGAACATTAAAATAACCAAAAATAAACTTACTCATGAAACCTGAATTTGAAAATATTCCGTTAATAAAGAATGATGCACAAAGTAGATTTCAAATAACTGTAGATGGATACACAGCATTTATTCTCTTCCAAGAAAGAGATAAAGACATTAGTTTGATACACACAGAAAGCCCTGAAGAAATTGGTGGTCGTGGAGTTGCAACAGCTCTTATAGAAAAAACACTTATTTATTTGGAGCAACACAATTACATTTTAGCACCACTTTGTCCGTTAGTTTATGCATATATAAAGCGTCATCCAGAATGGAAAAGAATTGTAAGAGAAGATTTCAAAGATAAATTCTAAATTATATAATTATGGCTTTTAAAGTTAAAGAATCTAAAAATGAAGTAGACGTTAATGCATCATTAGGATCAGAAAAATATATTACGACAATAACTTCTAATGGAAAACAAATAATTGGTGACGAACCAGAACATTTAGGAGGTAAAAATACTGGATTTAATCCTTACGAATTTCTTGGTTCTGCCCTATCTATGTGTACTGCTGCAACATTACGCGTTTATGCCGAAAGAAAAGAAATTGACTTAGGTGAAATAAATGTATCTGTTAATTTATCTAATAATACGATAGATAAAGTGGCGACTTTTACAAAACATATCTCATTTGGAAATAAAGATTTAGATGAAAAAGATATCAAAAGATTACAAGTAATAGCAGAGTCTTGTCCCGTAAATAGACTTCTTACGAATCAAATTATTGTGAATACGAATATTGATTTGTAATCGTATATAACTCATAAAAAAAACGACTTCTTTAAATTAATAAGAAGTCGTTTTTTTATAAATTAATCAAAATTTCATTGATTTTTTCACTTACTTGTTTTGGTTTTTGCATCACCATAATATGTGTTCCTCCTTCTATTTGTATGGCGTTTTTAATATTCGTAATTGGAAAAACAATATCTTTTGTTCCGTGAATATGCGTCAAATTATCTTCTTTATATTGTAAAGAATGATCCCAATTCATAATTTTATGAATAGACCAACGTAAGTATTCAGCATCTTTAAAATCAAAAATATCATCAATACTATCTTTCTCACGATCTGTGTAATACAATTTTCGCATCATCATATACGAAAACGTTCTATCTGAGGTTAAAAAACTCATCGGAATCATTTTATGCGCATTTATTTGAGATGAGAATCGAAAAAGTTTCGGAATTTCTTCACGATTTTTTACTGTAGAAATTAAAATTGTATGCTTCGGATTGATAAAACGATTCATTTCCTGCACAATTATTCCACCAAAAGATAATCCCATCAGAAGAAAATCTTCTGTGGGATTAATATTTTCGAGCATACGTTCTGTGTAATGCGCAAGTGTTTCGTTTTTTTCTGGTTGTAACCAAGGAATATATACTTGCTCAAAACCATCTGCCAAGCGTAGATTTCTGAAAGCATTCGCATTTGCGCCTAATCCACTAACTTGATAAATTTTCATAGTTTATAAAATATCTTTCTTTTTCGAATAATCTGTTGGTCGAACACCAATTACTTTCTGAAAAGTATTACTAAACGTCGGTAAACTATTGTATCCTACCATATTTGATATTTCGCTTATAGAATAACTTCCGTCAATCAATAATTGTAAAGCGCGTAACATTCTCAAAATTGTAAAATATTGTACGAATGTCATTGCCAAATCTTTTTGAAATAATCGTGATAAAGATCGTTCAGAAAAACCAAATTCGGCTGTAATTTTCTTCATCGTAATCGAACTATCCATGTTATCGTCTAAGAATTGGACAATTTTTTTCAGGCGTTCGTCGTGAGGCAAAGGTAAAGCTAATCGTAGACTTGTTTTGCTAACTTTAGGTAAAATTTCTTTAAAAGCTTGTGCAATAATGTATTCACTTCTATTTTCTGGAGAAATATCTCCTTTCCACTGGTTAGAGAATAATAATAACTCTAACAGTAGTCCATCTGTCGGATAAATACCTACCTTTTTGTAAAAAGCGTGATCTCCTTCATTAATAGGAAAATACAAATTCCGCATAATTACCTCTGGTGTATTTGGATGTATACTATGTTCTGTATGTGGAGGTATCCACATATAATGTCTGGCAGGTAAATAATATGTGTCTTTTCCTATTTTTACATAGACAATTCCTCCTTCGCAATACAAAAACTGTGCTTTGTTGTGCTTATGCTCAACCACGTATGCTTCCGAGATTTCTTTGTGATAACAAAAGATAGATGTTGGTATTTTGTCAATCTCTGTCAAATAATATCGTGTATCGAATTTATTATCCAAGTGTATATTCATAGTTTCTTTAATCTGCGAACTAATATAATAATTAATTTGATATAATGTATAATGTACACAAATAAATCTGTCTATATTAAATAAATATTTGGCTTTTTTTAATATTAACAATTTATAATTTTTTGCAAAATTTGTATTTCCTTCTGTTAAGAAGGAATAATTATTGAAAAGTATTAGAAAATAAGTTGCATTATGTTGGAAAGAATAAAATTAACTGCCTTACAATCAAAAGTAATGACAGCAGATGAGTCAGCCAAATTTTTTGAAGATGGAATGACTGTCGGGTCAAGTGGTTTTACAAGAGGAGGTGATACAAAAGTTGTATTAAAAGCTGTTGCGGAGCGTGCCAAATCTGAGAATTTAAAAATCACTTTAGTTACAGGTGCATCATTAGGTCACGGTACAGATGCTGCATTGGTAGAAAGCGGAGCGTTGAAAAAACGTTTACCATTCCAAGTTGACACAGTAATGCGTAAAAGTATTAATGCAGGTAATGTATTATTTATAGATCAACACTTAGGCGAAACTGCTGAACATATATTAGATGGACAATTCAAAATAAATTTAGGTGTTTTAGAAGTTACGGAAATATTAGAAGACGGTTCTTTAGTTCCTACAACTTCTATCGGGAATAATGCAGAAATAGCTGCAAATGCAGATAAATTAATTATCGAGATTAATACATCTATCCCAACTAACATCAAAGGTATTCACGATATTTATAGTGTCGAAGAATATGGTAAACGTACACCAATCAACATCACAACTTGTGATACAAAAGTTGGTACTGAAACATTAAAAGTTGATCCATCAAAAATTGTTGCGATTGTTTTCCATGATATTCAAGATGCTCCAGGAGATATACAACCAGCAGATGATGCAACTGCAGCAATTGCAAAAAACATTGTTATTTTTTTCGAAAAAGAAGTTGAAGAAGGTCGTCTTACCAAATCATTAATGCCATTACAATGTGGTATTGGTAAAGTTGCAAATGCAGTTTTAGGAGGATTAGAGCATTCTGATTTCGAAGATCTAGTCATGTATTCTGAAGTTTTACAAGATTCTACATTTGATTTGATTGATTCTGGTAAAATGAAATTTGCATCTGCTTCATCTATGACAGTTTCTCAAGAATGTTATGATCGTGTAATTGGAAATATTGATAACTATAAAGATAAAATTGTTTTACGTCCACAATCTATTTCAAACTCAGCAGAAGTTATTCGTCGTTTAGGAATTATCGGAATCAATACATCTTTAGAGTGTGATATTTATGGTAATGTAAACTCTACACACGTTTCCGGTACACATATGATGAATGGTATCGGAGGTTCTGGAGATTTTGCACGTAACGCCTATATCTCAATTTTTGTTACAGCATCTACTGCAAAAGGTGGAAATATTTCTTCTATCGTTCCTATGGTTTCTCATACAGATCATACAGAACATGATGTTGATATTATTGTGACTGACGAAGGTTTAGCAGATTTGAGAGGTTTAGCACCACGCGAAAGAGCTATCGAAATCATCAACAACTGTGTTCATCCAGATTATAAAGCCGAATTATTATCTTATTTCGAAAGAGCTTGCGCAGAAAGAGGTGGTCAAACACCACATATCTTAGAAGAAGCGTTTTCTTGGCACACAAGATTAAAACAAACAGGTTCTATGAAAAAAGAAGATTTATTAGTTTTGAATCATTAGAATAATAAAACTATATTTTTTTTAAAAAGCATAATTCGATTTTTCGGATTATGCTTTTGTTGTGAAATAGCGTAACTTTGCTATAAGTCTATAAAACATGAAAAAAATACTATTCTTAACACTTATATCTACAACTTTCTTTGCATGTCAAAGCAACAAAGAAGAAAATCAAAATTTAGAACAAATTGATAAAAAAGCTGCGCGCGAAGTAGTTTTAACAACCAAAACAGTTGGCGATTCTGTACTACACATTACCAAACAAAAAATTTGGGCAAATG
The DNA here is from genome assembly GCF_036647415.1 of Algoriella sp. Taxonomy (NCBI): domain Bacteria; kingdom Pseudomonadati; phylum Bacteroidota; class Flavobacteriia; order Flavobacteriales; family Weeksellaceae; genus Algoriella; species Algoriella sp. The sequence goes on along the minus strand of NZ_JAVXKG010000028.1, from coordinate 4,464 downwards.
ATTTGATGATTGCAGAAAAAGTGGATACACTAATTACGCACAAACAATATACACCAAACGACTCTATAAAAATGCCTATTTACGTAACTATTCAATAAATTCATGATGAACAAAAGACAAAAAAGAGCAAGTAAAGTTGTAACCTTGGTACTGATTTCATCGGTTTTGAGTTCATGTACAAATCGTGAAGAAGCACCAGTTACCAATAACGCACAAAAAGTCTATATGCGTGCAGATTCTACTGCGCCATACACAGACGTAACCTCCAATTATTCTTCACAAACAGGTGGTTCACATCATGGTGGAATGGGAAGTTCATTGCTTTGGTTTATGGCTTTTCGTAGCTTAACTGGTGGCGGAATGGGCTATGCAAGTCAAGGTTTGCACCAACAATCTAATATTGGTACAAATACGGCAAAAGCAAATGCATACAAAAGTCAAACAATTCGTGGAGGTTTTGGTAAATCAAACGAATCACAATCAGCATCTTCTTAATTCTAAATTATGCAATTAAAACAATTACAAAAAGATACTAATTGGCAAGAAAGGTTAGAAAATATTGGTTTCGGATATCATACCGACGAAAATAAACAAACCTATTGGGTAGAAGATTATTATTATTCGATTACAGAAAAAGAAGCCGACCAAGTTTTTGAAGCGACGAATGAATTATGGGAAATGTGCCTAAAAGCGGTAGAACATGTTATTCAGAATAATCGTTTGGACGAATTTAAAATTCCAAAATTTATTCAACCATATCTTATTGATACGTGGGAAAATGATGCGCCAAGTATTTATGGTCGATTTGATTTTTCTTTCGGAAACGGACAAATAAAATTATTAGAGTTTAATGCTGATACACCAACTTCTTTATTTGAATGTGGCGTTGTACAATGGCTTTGGATGGAAAATTATTTTGGCGAAACAAAAGATCAATTCAATTCTGTTCATGATAAATTAATTGAAACATGGAAAATGTTAAAACCTTATCTTAAAGGCCAAACCTTACATTTTTCTTGTGTGAGAGAATCTTTGGAAGATTTGACGAATATCGAATATATAAGAGATTGTGCGATACAAGCCGGAATTAACACCAAATTAATTTATGTCGACGAAATTGGTTGGAACAATGTCAATTTTGTGGATTTAGAAGAAGAACCAATTACAGATATTTTCAAGCTTTATCCGTGGGAATGGATGATGAACGAATTGTTTGCTTACAACATCAAAAATGATGAAATAAATGCAAATTGGATAGAACCAGCTTGGAAAATGATTTTAGCTAACAAAGCAATTTTAGCTATTTTGTGGGAATTGTACCCAAATCATCCTTTATTATTGGAAACTTATTTAGATTCTCCAAAAGAGATGAAAAATTATGTAAAAAAACCATTATTATCACGTGAAGGCGCAAATGTTGAAGTTGTAAAAAACGGAGAAATTAGCGAAAAAACTTCGGGCGAATATGGCGAAGAAGGTTTTGTTTATCAAGCTTTAGCAGATTTACATCACGAAAAATCGGGTTATTCTATTATCGGAAGTTGGATTATTGGACAAGAAGCTTGTGGAATTACTTTCCGCGAAAGTGACCAATTTATTACAACCGACAAAAGCCGTTTTGTTCCGCATATTATTGAGTAAAAATTAAAATTATGAATAATAATTCTGAAAAATTAGCGAAAAAACTTCGAGAAATTGACCGAAAGCAGAAATCTATTATTTTTACTGAATACTTATTAAAAATAATGGATAAATCGGATTTTGAAATTCTTGATTTTAATTTTTCAGATAGTTTTATTGAAAATTCTGAACAATATCCAGAAAATAAATATGAACGAGATTTATTTAAACAAATAAATTTAGAACATAAGTTCGAAGTACAAAATTCAATCAAAAATTTTACAGAAAAAATTGAACAAAACTTTGCATTTATTTACAGCTATAATTACAATTTTGGTTTAATAAAACTATCAAGTGACAATATTATAAATAACTGGGAAAATTTATTAAATTTTGATGGAGATGAAATAATTATTTATAATCCTAAAAATGGCAATTTTATTATGATTGAATTGACTGAAGGATTTATGATTAATCATTTAGAAAAAAAAATAATTCAATTTTATGAATTAACTTTTTCAGAAAAATAATTTCATTCAAAAAACCAAAAAGTCTAATTCCACTTCGAATTAGACTTTTTTAGTTGAAACAAAATCAAATAATTAACCAATAAATTACACATTATTCAAAAAAAGATTTGTTTTCGATGATTTTTTCCATAAATTATAGAAAGATTTAGTTAAACCGTTATTTTTATTTAAATAATTAATTTATAATTCATTAAAAAGAAATAATTGTTAAAACGATAATCAAAACCAACTCAAAATAAACCAAAAAAGTAGAAATATGGACTTTTTAGATGATTTATTAAATTCCTCAACACTTCCAACAGAACGAATCTCAAAAATGTTGGACGAGGATTTATTTTGGCAAATTGTTGAAAATTCTTTGTTTGATGCAGATAATTTAAATGATCAAGAAAAATATCTTTCTAAAGAATTAGAAAATTTAGTTGCAGAAGATATTATTGGTTTTCAACTGCGATTAGAGTATTATTTGTTCGCTTTACATTCGCCCGAAGTTTGGGCTGCGGCTTGTATTATGAATGATGATACGGATGTTCATCATTTCTTCTACTTCAAAAGTTGGGTTATTTCACAAGGGCAAGAATTATTTGAAAAGACGATTTTACATCCAGATAATTTAGCCGAATATTTTGATGAAGGTTTTAATGATGATGATTTATATGAGTTCGAAAATTTTAACATGATTGCAGATAATGTTTTTTATGAAAAATTTGAACATCGAATTATCGATTTTATTGACAAAAACTTTTTTCAGTATCTAACACAAAATTTTCCAAAACCCGAATTTGATTGGGATGACGAAAATTTAGCAAGTCTACAAGCTATTTGTCCTAATCTATTTCAGATTTTTGTCGAAGATTATTCTCCCGAAGACGATGATTTTGATGATGATGATTTTGATGACGATGATGAGTTTTAGAAATAATGAAATTTAACACCCAATTTATTCCCTCAGAAGAAGATAGTAATACACGGAAAATTGCAACATTAATTTCTATTGTTCTCTATTTATTTACTTTATTATTAGGTTATAGTCCTATTAATTATTTTTTAATTTCTGGACTTGTTATTATTCAACTTTATTTTTTAATTACAAGAAGTCAAGAATCGTATGAATTTAGAAATAATCAGCTTATCTATACTTTTTTATTTTATAAAAAAACGATAGATTTCACAAGTTTTAGTCTAAAAAATGGTGAATATAAAGATTCATATAAAAGAAAATCTAACGGACAATTAATCGAATTATACAACCAGGACAAGATTGTTTGCTCTATAAAAGATGTACATAATAAATATGTATTTGATGAAATTTTATCTTATCTAGAAACAAATTATCCTGAAATAAAAAAGAATGAAGACTTTAAAATAAGTTATTTAGAAAAATCTGTAAATGTTATAATGTTGCTGATTTCTTTTTTTTTACTCGTATTTACTATATCGCTATATATAGAAAATTATCATTCTAATAAAATTCAAAACTATGATACGATTAAAGGTCATTTAGCTTATCAGCCAGAAATAGACTTTAGTGGGAAAAAGAAGAATAGAAAAGAATATTTAATTTTTAAATTAAAGGAATATCCTCAGATAAAATTCAACTTACAATATGAAAAATTTATTAAAATTAATGGATATGAATTTGTAAAAACTAATCATCAAAATAATGTGATTGAATTCGAAATTTTTAAAGAAGATAATGATTACAGTATCAAGAAATTGGCGCAACCATATTTCTCATCTCACTTCAATAATAAAAAAATAATATCTATACGAGGTTTAAAATATGACAATCAAAATTTGATTAATATAAATCCTCAAGAAAACAATAATGAAAGCTATCTTAATCTTTCTTATTTCTTTATTATAGCAACTGCTATAATTATAATACATTCTTTATATTACTTATCAAAAATTTTAAAATAAAAAAAGGAACTCAAATTTGAGTTCCTTTACTATTTTGATTAGAGTTTATCTTATCCTAAAACTTTTGCAACTGTAGCTCCAATATCAGCTGGCGATGCAACAACGTGGATTCCACATTCTTCCATAATTGCCATTTTAGCTTGTGCTGTATCATCAGCTCCACCTACGATAGCTCCAGCGTGTCCCATTGTTCTACCTTTTGGTGCAGTTTGACCTGCAATAAAACCAACAACTGGTTTAGTTCCGTTTTCTTTAATCCAACGAGCAGCTTCAGCTTCTAATTGTCCACCGATTTCACCGATCATTACGATACATTCAGTTTCTGGATCGTTCATAAATAATTCAACAGCTTCTTTAGTTGTAGTTCCAATAATTGGATCTCCACCAATAC
>NZ_JAVXKG010000027.1:0-51628 GCF_036647415.1 Algoriella sp. | reverse complement strand
CACCAACACAAGTCAAATTAGACAGTGTTTTATTAAGCTTTAACCAAACATTAGGAAGTGTAAATAAAGTATTAGACGCAGATACTCAACAGGATATTAAAGCAATGTTGAAAAATCTAAATCATACAGTTGATTCATTCGATAAAACAGCACAATCCTTAACAGCAACATCAAATAGTGCAAATAATTTGATTAAAACAAATGAAAAAACACTAAATTCAACTCTTAGCAATGCAAACGCAACATTAGCTTCTGCAAAAACAACAGTTGATAAATTTGGAAAAACGGCTGATAAATTAAATTCATTAGAATTAGAACAGGTTATTAAGAATTTCGAAAATGCATCTAAAAACCTAAATACATTGTTGGAAGATATGAACAATGGAAAAGGATCTTTGGGTAAATTGGCAAAAGACGACGGAATTGCAAACGAATTGGAAGCGACAATAAAAAACATGAATTCTTTGGTTGAAGATTTAAAGAAAAACCCAAGTCGTTATGTTAATATTTCTGTTTTCGGAAAAAAACAACAAGTACAACCGTAAGACGAAAATATAATACTCAAAAACTCACAAAAAAAGACGAATAAAAATGATGAAATACATTCCAAATGTAATCTTTCTCTTGCTTATGATAGGCAGTTTTTGGTTTTTTGCACAAAATGTAAAACGCCTGATACGTAATATCAAATTAGGAAAAGAAATCGATCGTTCTGACCATCCATTAGAAAGGTGGAAAACGATGGCTCGTGTCGCCTTAGGACAAGGAAAAATGACGGTTCGTCCGTTAGCAGGTATTCTACATATTTTTGTTTATGTAGGATTCGTTTTAATCAACATCGAAGTCTTAGAAATCATGATAGACGGTATTTTCGGAACACACCGTGTACTAAGTTTCATGGGAAGTTTCTATAACGGAATGATTGGTTTCTTCGAAATTCTTGCGTTCTTAGTAATGGTTTCTTGTATCATTTTTTGGTGCAGAAGAAACATTGTAAAACTTGCTCGTTTCTGGAAACCAGAAATGAAAGGTTGGCCAAAAGACGATGCAAACTACATTCTTTTTATGGAAGTTGCATTTATGTTGGCATTATTTACAATGAATGGAGCAGATCAAGTTTTACAACAAATGGGTGCCGAGCATTACACAAAAGCAGGTTCTTTTCCAATTTCTTCATGGTTAACAGCACCGATTATTCGTCAATTTAACGACATCACATTTATTACAATTGTAGAAAGAGCAGCATGGTGGTTTCACATCATCGGAATCTTCTTTTTCTTAAATTATTTATATTATTCAAAACATTTACACATCATTTTGGCTTTTCCAAACACATGGTTTTCTAAATTAGAACCAAAAGGAGAATTCAATAATTTACAATCAGTTACAGCTGAGGTAAAAATGATGATGGATCCAAATGCAGATCCTTACGCTGCACCTACGGAACCACAAGGAGAGCCAGAAACATTTGGTGCTAAAGATGTTTTTGATTTGAATAGAATACAATTACTTAATGCCTACACATGTACAGAGTGTGGTCGTTGTACGTCCGAATGTCCAGCAAATTTGACAGGAAAAAAATTATCTCCTCGTAAAATTATGATGGACACACGCGACCGTTTAGAGGAAGTGAGCAAAAACATTGATACAAACGGTAGTTTTGTAGATGATGGTAAAATGTTAGTTAACGATTACATTTCACCAGAAGAATTATGGGCGTGTACTTCATGTAACGCTTGTACGCAAGCTTGTCCTATCAATATCGATCCATTATCAATTATTGTTGATTTACGTCGTTATTTGGTTATGGAACAATCTGCTGCACCAAACGAGTTGAACATGATGATGACAAATGTCGAAAACAATGGAGCTCCTTGGCAATTTAACACAGCAGATAGATTAAACTGGGCAAACGAATAACAACTGTAAAATACAATTACTCATTTTCGAAACTATTAATTACACAAATAAACACAACATAATTATGGAAGATTTTTTGGAAGAAAAGATAGAAAACGGAGAAAGAGTGAGTCCTATTTTACCAGATAATGTCAAAAATTATTTAATTGATATAGATGGAACAATTTGCGATGATATTCCAAACGAAGAACCAGAACGTATGTTAACAGCAGAAGTTTATCCTGATGCTTTGTTAACGCTAAACAAATGGTACGATGACGGACATATTATCACATTTTTCACATCTCGAACAGAAGAACATCGTGAGTACACTGAAATTTGGTTGAACAAGCATGGGTTTAAATATCATGGACTTTTAATGGGAAAACCTCGTGGAGGAAATTACCATTGGGTAGACAATCATTTAGTAAAAGCGACACGATACAATGGTAAATTTACAGATTTGGTCGAAAAAAATGTCTCAATTCAAGTTTTTGATGACGGTAAACATTAAACCAAATCCAATCTAATAATACACAAAATTATGTCAGATATTACAGTTAAAACAATGGCTCAATATATGGCCGAAGGTAAACAACCAGAAGTTTTGTTCTGGGTTGGTTGCGCCGGAAGTTTTGATGACAGAGCAAAAAAAATAACACGTGCATTTGTTAAAATATTAAATAACATCGGAATAGAATTTGCAGTTTTAGGTACAGAAGAATCATGTACGGGCGATCCTGCAAAACGCGCTGGTAACGAATTTGTTTTCCAAATGCAAGCCATGATGAACATTGAAGTTTTGAATGCTTATGACGTTAAAAAAATTGTCACAACTTGTCCGCATTGTTTCAATACATTGAAAAATGAATATCCAAGTTTAGGTGGAGATTATGAGGTTTTACACCATTCGCAATATCTTCAACAATTAATTAATCAAGATAAATTAAAGATAGAAGGTGAGGTTTTCAAAGGAAAACGAATCACTTTTCATGATCCTTGCTATTTAGGTCGCGGTAACGATGTGTACGAAGCGCCTCGTGAACTAATTGAAAAATTAGATGCTGAATTAGTCGAAATGAAACGTTGTAAAACACGTGGATTATGTTGTGGAGCTGGTGGAGCGCAAATGTTCAAAGAACCAGAAAAAGGAAACAAAGACATTAATATCGAACGTACAGAAGAAGCCTTAGAAAAAGAACCACAAATTATCGCAACGGGTTGTCCATTCTGTAATACAATGATGACTGATGGAGTAAAACACTTCGAAAAAGAATCAACAGTTGTTGTAAAAGATTTAGCTGAATTGATAATGGAAGCAAAAGATTTATAATCTAATTTTTAATCACAATAGAAATCTATGTTACTATGTGGTTAGATATAAATAAAATTGAAAAACCATCTCGAAGAGATGGTTTTTTGTTATGTAAAAATTTAACTTTCTAACATCTAACATCTAACATCTAACATCTAACATCTAACATCTAACATCTAACATCTAAAATTTCCGTATCTTTGAACAATAATTATAAACAAGGGAAAAATGAATTTAGCAGACGATTCAAGAATTTGGATTTTTCAAGCCAATCGTAAATTCTCAACAGAAGAAAAAGAAATAATCAATTCTAAACTAAATAATTTTATTGCAGATTGGAATGCGCATGGAGCTGAACTTTTAGCTGATTTTGAATTGCCTTACGATCAATTTATTGTAGTTGGTGTAGACGAAAACCAAGCAACTGCGAGTGGATGTTCTATCGATAAATTAACAAAATTGGTGCGCGAACTTGATGCAGATTATCAATTTGATTTATTGAACAGAATGTTAGTTTCTTATGAAAATAATGAAGAAGTTTTGATTGAGAAATTACCAACTTTCAAACAAAAAGTGAAAGATGGTGAGATAAAAAATGTAAAAGTTTTCAATAACGGAATTTCATCTTTACACGATTTCAAACAAAATTGGTTAGTTCCATTAGAAGAAAGTTGGGCAAAAACCTTGTTAAACTAAGATTCTTACCATAAAATATTTACAAAGCCGAGTTTTCATAAGCTCGGCTTTATTTTTGTTAAATGATATCAAAAAAATACTATTTTTACTTATTAATAAATTTAAAAACTATGAAAAGCAAAGGATGTCTTATTGGTGGTGTTATTCTTCTTCTTTTAGCAGGAGTTGTATTCTGGGGAATTGGAATTTCAAATAGCATCAAAACAACAGATCAAGGTGTACAAAAACAATGGTCAAACGTAGAGAATACGTATCAAAAACGTTCAGATTTAATTCCGAATTTAGTTAATACTGTAAAAGGTGCAGCTAATATGGAGAAAGAAACCTTAACAGCGGTAATGGATGCACGTGCAAAAGCGACATCTAATCAAATTAAAATTGATGATGCAAGCCAATTAACTGATGCAAATATTGCGAAATTCCAACAAGCACAAGATCAATTAGGTTCTACATTAAGCCGTTTAATGGTTTCTGTTGAAAGATATCCAGACATTAAATTCAATCAAAACTTTACAGCTTTACAAGCGGAATTATCAAGTATTGAACAAGAAGTTTTATTTGAAAGAAAAAAATACAACGATGCTGCAGAGAAATTTAATAATATGATTGTTACTTTTCCTAATAGTTTAATCGCTGGTTTTACAGGTGCTACGAAAAAAGGTTATTTCAAAGCAGCTGCTGGATCTGAAAATGCTCCTAAAGTAGAATTCTAATCATTATGGGAAAAAAGAAAAACAAATTTCTTTCTTCAAAAGATGAAAAAAAAATAATCGAAGCCATACAAAAAGCAGAGAAAAATACAAGTGGTGAGATTCGAATTCATATAGAATTCGAATCTTCTACTAATCATTTTGACAAAGCTTTCGAGGTTTTTGAGCAATTAGAAATGCATAAAACCAAAGACAGAAATGGTGTATTGTTTCATGTTTCACCAACCGATCACAGTTTTACGATTATTGGTGACGAAGGAATTAACAATGCAACACCAGATGATTTTTGGGACGAGATCAAAAATGATGTTCTCAAGCATTTCAAAAAAGAACATTATGTAAAAGGTCTTTGTGAAGGAATTAAAAAAACGGGCAAAGCACTAAAAAAATATTTTCCTCACCAAAAGGATGATGTAAACGAATTACCAGATGAAATTAGCTACAATTAAATACTTTTTTCTAACATTTTTTCTTTCCATTTTAACTGTTTTTGGGCAAACTCCCGAAGAATTAGTTAATATGAAAAATCCACCACAAAAATTGGTGCAAGATTATGCGCATGTTTTTGATGCAATGCAACTAAAAGATTTAGAAGATAAATTGGTAGCCTATGACGATTCTACTTCGACGCAAATTTTGGTGTTGACGGTTGAATCTCTAAATGGTTATCCGTTAGAAACTTTTGGTAGTGAAATTCTTGAAAATTGGGGTGTTGGTACAAAAGGGAAAGATAATGGAGTTGTTATTGTTTTGAGCGAGCAAGATCGTAAGATTACAATCAGAACGGGATATGCGGCTCAGATTTATTTACCACCAAGTATCAACAAATCGATTATTGACAATGTAATTATTCCACATTTCAAGCAAGGCGATTATGCTGGCGGAATAGATGCAGGAGTAAACTCTATTTTTCAGGCTTTTTCAGGAAAGTATAAACAAGACAAACCAAAATCGAAAGAACCAGAATTAGATTGGGTTCCGATCATTTTCGCAATAGGATTTTTTATCTTTATTTTCATTATAATTTCAAAAGGCAAAGGAGGAAACAATGGTGGAAATGGTGGTAGAAAAAGAAGTTTATTAGACGATATTATCATTATGAATACAGGAAGTTCTGTTTTTGGAGGCGGTTTCGGTTCTTCTGGCGGAGGTTCATGGGGTGGTGGATCATCTGGTGGCGGATTTGGTGGATTTGGTGGCGGAAGTACTGGCGGCGGCGGTGCTTCTGGTAGTTGGTAGTAATGATTTTTTTTTTTTAAAAATAAATTTATGCGAAAATTAATTTTCAGTTTTCTATTAATTTTAATTGGTTCTATACCATTATTTTCTCAAAAAGTGTTTAATAAAAATTATTTATTTGGAGAGGAGAAGAAATTAGTAGCATTTGTTCCAATCATTCAGAATGATTTTAAAAAGAACGATGAAATTATTAATGATATTTTAAAAGATACTTTAAATTTAGCATATTTAGATGTGTCAAATCTAAGAACAAATTTAACTCCTGAATTACTTGATATATTAAAGAAAGTTGCAGTAAAAGACTATAAAACAAAAGATTTGAAAGAGTTTCCAAATTTGAAAACTATAATTAATGTAAGTGAAATTGAATATATTAAAAATAAATTTCTAAATGCAGATTTACTTATTTTTCCAATTGTTTTTAATGTTAGTCAACAAGGAGGAATGACATTTGGAAGTTCAAAATTTAGATTATATGATTTAAATTCAGGTGAATTTATTCATCAGTTTTCTGAAAAGACTAATGTTAATATTTCAGGTGATGCAGGTATGGAAATGATGACTGCATTTTTACTTATTAGTGAAAAAAGTGATTTGTTAGATAAAATTTCTAATAAAAAATAATAATGTAATTAACAAAATAATACAAAATCCGAACGAAACCGTTCGGATTTTTTTATACCTAAACTTTATTAAGTACCTTAGTTTTCTAATTTAATTTATGGAAATTCTAAATCATATTTATTCCAATCAACGCAGTAATACAAACGATACGTCGGATGCTCGCTCAGAATATCAGCGCGATTATGACCGTATTATTTTTTCGTCTGCATTTCGTCGTTTGCAAAACAAAACGCAAGTTTTTCCTTTGCCAGGAAGTGTTTTTGTCCACAATCGGTTAACGCATTCGTTAGAGGTTTCTTCGGTTGGGCGTTCGATGGGAAATTTGGTTGGAAAATTTATTTCAGAAAATTATAATTTATCAGATCAATCCCACGAATTTTATAAATACAGCATTCACGATGTCATTTCTGCGGGTTGTTTATGCCATGATATCGGAAATCCTGCGTTTGGACATTCGGGCGAAGATGCGATTGCGTCTTATTTTGATCGCCACGAAACAGATTTGAAACCATTTTTTACAGAAGCAGAATGGGCAGATTTAATCAATTTTGAAGGAAATGCAAATGCAATCCGAATTTTAACGCAGCAACAAAACGGAAAATCCGAAGGTGGTTTGCGTTTAACGTATTCTACGTTGGCTGCGATTGCAAAATATCCATGTGAATCGGTTGCGAAAGATAAAACGCAGTTACATCGTAAGAAATTTGGATTTTTTCAAGCACAAAAAGAAGCATTCCGAACAATTGCTGAAAAAACAAATATGATTTTGGAGCAAGATTCGCCAATTATTTACAAGCGACATCCATTTGTATGGTTGGTAGAGGCGGCTGACGATATTTGTTATTCGATAATTGATGTTGAAGATTCGCAACGTTTAGGAATTATTGACCATGATAAATGTCGAAAATTATTCTTGAATTTGGTCGAATCATTAGATCCTTCTCAAATTGATAAAACAAAAAATACGTTGAAATCTATTTCAGATAAAAATGATAGAATTGCGTATTTACGTGCAAAATCGATTAATTTATTAACGCAAAAATCGGTTGAAGTTTACCAAAATAATTTTGATCAAATTGTAAAAGGTGAATTCAAAACGGCTTTATTAGATGTCATCAAAAATGAAACAGAACAAGTTACAAAAAGAGTATTAGACGAAATTCAACGTTTTTCGATTGAGAATATTTACAATCATCGTTCAGTTCTCGAGATAGAAAATGCGGGTTATAATGTAATGTCAGAGTTACTTTCACAATTTATTCCTCCAATTCTTAAAGATGAAAAAGAACGCAAAACGTTTGAGAAAAAAGCATTGCGTTTGGTTCCAGCTCAATTTTTGTATGAAAAAGGAACAAAATATCAAAAAGTAATGGGAATTTTGGATTATGTTTCTGGAATGACGGATAATTATGCAACAGAATTGTATCGCCGTATCAAAGGAATCGAAATTGGAATGACGATTTAAGTTAGAAATTAGAAGTACGAATTTAGAATTTCGTCATGCTGAACTCGTTTCAACATTTTATTAGAATTATTAAACAAAGTGAAAATTGGTATCTAAATCTATGACGTTAAGAAAATTTATGTAGTGAAGGATTAGAATAATTTAATGAGTGATAGCGAATTTTTAAATTATTCCCGAAACTAAATAAATTTTTAGTCAAATAGATTTATAACCTTGATTTTTTTGATTCGTTTTTGTATCAAGACAAAAATGAATAATAATTAAAAAGATATGAATACAATTGTCATTCTGAGCCTGTCGAAGAATCTATAAGAAGAAAAAAATAATATAACACAATAATGAAAAATGTAACAATACGAGAAGCAAAAAAAGAAGATTGCCCTCGAATTTTAGAATTGATTAAAGAATTAGCTTTGTATGAAAAAGCGCCAGATGAAGTAACCGTAACCTTAGAAGAAATGGAAGAATGCGGTTTTGGAGAAAAACCAGTTTGGGGTTCTTTGGTTGCAGAAGTTGATGGAAATGTGGAAGGAATTGCGTTACATTATGACAGATATTCTACATGGAAAGGACGCAGATTATATTTAGAAGATTTAATTGTAACGGAGAAAATGCGTGGTTCTGGAATCGGAAAATTATTATTGGACGAATTAATTGTTTATGGAAAAGCAAATAATTACCACGGAATGGTTTGGCAAGTTTTGGATTGGAACGAGCCTGCAATCAATTTCTATAAAAAATATAACGCTGATTTTGATCCAGAATGGATTAATGTTTCAGTAAATTTCTAAAAAAACAAAAAACTCCAACTTTTTATAAAGTTGGAGTTTTGTCATTCTGAGCCTGTCGAAGAATCACCTACATTTCGACAAGCTCAATGTGACAATATAAGTTGGAGTTTTTAGTTTCGCTTAACGCTATTTCATAAAACCTTCGTACCATTTCCACAAAATAATTCCGGTACAAACCGAAACATTTAATGAATGTTTTGTTCCAGATTGAGGAATTTCAATACACGTATCACATTCATCAATAATAGATTGTTGTACACCATCAACCTCATTTCCCATCACGATGGCATATTTTTTTGATTGATCAACTTCAAGTTCATTCAATAAAACAGAACCTTCTGTTTGCTCAATAGTTACAATTTGATAATCATCTTCTTTCAGTTTTTTGATTAATTCGTTCGAATCTTTTACATATTCCCAATCAACCGAATTTTCTGCACCAATTGCCGTCTTGTGAATTTCCTTGTGCGGTGGCGTTGCCGTAATTCCACACAAATAAATTTTATCAATCAAAAAAGCATCAGAAGTTCTAAAAACAGCACCAACATTGTGCATACTTCTTACATTATCCAACACCACAACAATCGGATGTTTCTCAATTACTTTATATTCTTCCGCCGAAACGCGACCTAATTCGTCTAATTTTAGTTTTCTCATCACTTCGTTTTTAACTAACTTAGCTGTTCAAAATTCTTAATAATTTGACAAAAGTAGTAAAGAATAAGGAAACTCCTCTTATGAAACAATATAACAGTATCAAGACAAAGTATCCTGATGCCATGTTGTTGTTTCGCGTAGGGGATTTTTACGAGACATTTGGAGATGATGCTGTGAAAGCTTCACGAATTTTAGATATCGTTTTAACAAAAAGAGCAAATGGTTCGGATAATAGTGCTTTGGCAGGATTTCCGCATCATAGTTTGAATACCTATTTGCCAAAATTGGTAAAAGCTGGATTGCGTGTCGCAATTTGCGACCAATTAGAAGATCCAAAAACGGTAAAAGGAATTGTAAAACGTGGTGTTACAGAATTAATAACGCCTGGAGTTGCGCTACAAGATGAGGTTTTATCATCAAAATCGAATAATTTTTTGATGGCAGTTCATCAAGGTGATAAGTTGTTTGGTATTTCTTTGTTAGATGTTTCGACGGGAGAATTTTTAGTTTCGGAAGGAAATGAAGACCAAGTTTCCAAAATTATTCAGTCATTTCGTCCAAGTGAAGTGATTTATCAAAAACGCGTGAAATATAATTTTTCTGATGTAAAAAGTAAATTTTTGTTAGATGATTGGGCGTTTCAATATGATTTTGCAATTGATAAATTAACCAAACTTTTCAAAACAACAAATTTAAAAGGTTTTGGAATTGAAGATTTAAAAGAAGGAATTATTTCTGCTGGTGCGATTTTAGCTTATTTGGATGATACGCATCATTTCGAAATTCAACATATTACATCAATTCAACGACTTAACCAAGAAAGTTTTGTGTGGATGGATCCATTTACAATTCGTAATCTTGAGTTAGTTTATTCGCCACATCCAAAAGGTGTCACATTATTGAATATTTTAGATGATACCAAAACTCCGATGGGCGCGCGTTTGCTAAATCGTTGGATGGTAATGGTTCTGAAAGATTTAAAATCAATTCAACGTCGTCAAAATATAGTTGAATATTTCAATAAATTTGGAGATATTCGATACGATTTACGTGAGAAATTAGGACAATTAACGGATTTAGAACGTTTAGCTGGAAAAGTTTCGACTGGTAAAATTACACCTCGTCAATTGCAACAATTGGCACAAAGTCTTAAAATTTCGGAAGAAATAAAAATCATTGCAGAGCAATCAAATATCAAAGAAGTTTCGGATTTATTTACACGAATAGAACCACTTGAAGAGTTGACTCAAACTATTTTTGATACGCTTTCTGACGAACCTCCGCATCAAATTGTGAAAGGAAATGTAATTAGAGAAGGTGTTTCGGAAGAATTGGATCGTTTACGAGAAATTCAGTTTTCTGGGAAAGATTATTTGGATAAAATGTGTCAACGAGAAACAGAACGTACGGGAATTTCTTCGTTAAAAATTGCTTTCAATAATGTTTTTGGGTATTACATCGAAGTCAGAAATACACACAAAGATAAAGTACCAGAAGAATGGATTCGTAAACAAACCTTGGTCAACGCAGAGCGCTATATTACAGAAGAATTAAAAGAATACGAAACACAAATTCTTGGTGCAGAAGAAAAAATTCTTGGAATAGAAAATCAATTATTTATTGAATTATTACAAGATATTATTACCAAACTTTTACCAATACAACAAACAGCAAAAGCAATTGCTTTTTTAGATGTTTTATCAACTTTTGCAGAAATTTCTGAAAAAAATAATTACACAAAACCTAATCTAAATGATAGTTTTGATCTAAATATAAAAGAAGGTCGACATGCAGTTATCGAGCAACAATTGCCAATTGGTGAACAATATGTGTCGAATAATGTTGAATTAAACACCGATAATCAACAAATTATTATGATTACTGGACCAAATATGTCTGGTAAATCGGCTCTTTTACGTCAAACTGCTTTGATTGTTTTGATGGCGCAAATGGGAAGTTTTGTGCCTGCCGAATCTGCTGATTTAGGAATTGTTGATAAAGTTTTTACGCGCGTTGGTGCTTCGGATAATATTTCGTCGGGAGAATCGACATTTATGGTAGAGATGAATGAAACGGCGAGTATCTTAAATAATATTTCGGAACGAAGTTTGATTTTGTTGGATGAAATTGGTAGAGGAACTTCTACTTATGATGGAATTTCGATTGCGTGGGCGATTGCAGAATTTCTTCATCAAAATCCTTTGAAACCGAAAACATTGTTTGCAACACATTATCATGAATTGAATGAAATGTCAAAATCAATGGAGCGAATCAAAAATTTTAATGTCAGTATCAAAGAAACAAAAGATACGATTTTATTTTTGAGAAAATTGGTTCCTGGAGGTAGCGAACATAGTTTTGGTATACATGTTGCAAAGATGGCTGGTATGCCAAAGCGTGTGGTAGATAGGGCAAATGATGTGTTGAAAGTTTTGGAAGCAACAAAAACAGATGAAGGAATCTCGAATAAAACAGAAAAAATAACGCAAGATAATATGCAATTAAGCTTTTTTCAGTTAGATGATCCAATTTTAGAATCGATAAGAGAAGAAATTCTTAATACAGATATCAATACCTTAACACCTGTTGAAGCATTGATGAAATTGAACGAAATAAAAAAGAAACTCGGTAAATAAACCTTAAAAATATGAAAAAAATACTCTTAACAGCAGCAGGTGCTTTAGTCTTAGCAGCTTGTGCTACAAATCCAGTTACAGGACGTAAATCTTTGTCATTGGTTTCTAATACAGAATTATTTCCAACCGCATTTACACAATATTCAAAAGTATTAGCAGAAGGAAAAGTAATTTCTGGAACTAAAGATGCAAAAATGGTACAAACTGTTGGTGAACGTCTGAAATATGCTGCGAATGAATATTATAAACAAAAAGGAATTTCATCTCAATTAGATGGTTATCAATGGCAATTTACTTTATTGAATGCAAATGAAGTAAATGCATGGTGTATGCCAGGAGGAAAGGTGGCAGTTTATTCAGGAATTTTACCAGTAACTAAAGATGCAACTGGTTTGGCAGTAGTTTTAGGACATGAAATTGGACATGCATTAGCTGGTCATAGTGCAGAGCAAGCTTCACAACAAATGGCGGCTCAAGGCTTAGGACAAATTGTAGGTGGTTCTATTTCTAACTCAAATTACGCAGCAGTTTTTGATAAATTATATCCAGTAGGTACGCAAGTAGGTTTATTAAATTATTCTCGTAAAATGGAATTAGATGCAGATGTTACAGGATTATATCTTATGGCTATGGCTGGTTATGATCCTTCACAAGCAATTCCTTTTTGGGAAAGAATGTCAGCAAAAAGTGGAGGTGCAAGTGCATCTGAATTTTTGAGTACTCACCCTTCAGATGCTACACGTATTGCAAAAATAAAAGAAGCTTTACCTACAGCTCTTTCTTATTATAATGCAAGTCCATACAAAGGAAAATAAGTACGGTATTTATTCATTTTTAAAATAATAGCGAGTTAATTTGATAAATTGACTCGCTTTTTTTATATTGTGTATTCAAAAATACCACAAAAATAATGAGTAAAGATTTTAGAATTAATTCTTTTTCTGAATATAAGAAAGAATATAAAAAAAGTTTGAAGGATCCAGATAAATTTTGGGATAAAATAGCGGATAATTTTGTTTGGCATCAGAAATGGAACAAAACACTTGAATATAATTTTGAAACAGCAGATTTCAAATGGTTTCAAGGTGGTAAATTAAATATTACCGAAAATGTTTTGGACAGACATTTAGAGAAAAATGGAAACAAAACAGCGCTTATTTGGGAGCCAAATAATCCATTAGAAGAATCTCGAATTATTACGTATCGTCAACTTCATTCTAAAGTTTCTCAATTTGCGAATGTGCTAAAAAATAATGGAATTCAGAAAGGAGATCGTGTTTGTATTTACATGCCAATGATTCCCGAATTATCTATTGCAATGCTTGCTTGTGCGCGTATTGGAGCGGTACATTCTATTGTTTTTGCAGGTTTTTCTTCTTCCGCAATTGCATCTCGTATTAATGATGCGCAATGTAAAGTTTTGGTTACAGCAAACGAAGTTTACCGTGGTACAAAACCAATTAATCTAAAAGCTATTGTAGACGAAGCGTTAAAAGATTCTCCTTCTATCCAAACATGTATTGTTTATCGTCGTGCTATCGAACCTACTTCTATGGTTGGCGGACGTGATAAATTTTGGATGGATGAAATGCATAAAGTGGATGACAATTGTCCAGCAGAAATTATGGATGCAGAAGATCCATTATTTATTCTTTATACATCTGGTTCTACGGGAAAACCCAAAGGAATGGTGCATACGTGTGGAGGATATATGGTAGAAACTGCCTATTCATTTGATAATATTTTTCAGATGTCTCCAAGTGATATTTATTGGTGTACAGCCGATATTGGTTGGATTACGGGACATAGTTATATCATTTACGGACCATTAGCGTGCGGTGTAACTTCTGTCATGTTCGAAGGAATTCCAAGTTTTCCAGATTTTGGACGTTTTTGGGAAATTGTCGAAAAATTAAAAGTAACACATTTCTATACTGCTCCAACAGCAGTTCGTTCGTTAGCGCGTGAATCGTTAGAGTATGTTGAAAAATATGATTTATCAAGTCTTAAAGTTTTAGGATCGGTTGGCGAACCAATCAACGAAGAAGCTTGGCATTGGCTAAATGATTATGTCGGAAAAGGAAATTGCCCTATTGTAGATACATGGTGGCAAACCGAAACGGGAGCAATTATGATTTCGCCTTTGGCTGGAATTACGCCACTTCGTCCAACTTTTGCAACTTTACCATTGCCAGGAATTCAGCCCGTTTTGATGGACGAAAATGGGAAAGAAGTTGAAACTATAAACGAAAAAGCAGAAGGTCGTTTAGCGATTAAATTTCCTTGGCCGTCTATGGCAAGAACAATTTATGGCGATCACAAACGATTTATAGAAACCTATTTTTCAACTTTTCCAGGTTATTATTTTACAGGAGATGGAGCTTATCGCGATGCGATGGACAATTACAGAATTACAGGTCGTGTAGATGATGTGGTAATTGTTTCTGGACATAATTTAGGTACAGCACCAGTAGAAAATGCGATTAATCAGCACGAAGCGGTTGCGGAAAGTGCGGTGGTTGGTTTTCCACACGATATAAAAGGAAATGCGCTGTATGCGTATGTTATTTTACAAGATGGAGTAGTAGCAACACCAGAATTAGAAAAAGAAATAAAAGATGAGGTTTCTAAATTGATTGGTGCAATTGCAAAACCAGATAAAATACAGTTTGTCCCAGGATTACCAAAAACACGAAGCGGAAAAATTATGCGTCGTATTTTGAGAAAAATTGCAAGTGATGAAACTGATTTTGGTGATACATCAACTTTATTAGATCCAGATGTTGTAACGGTTATTCAGAAAGGAAAAGTTTAAAGTATATAAACATTTTAGAAAAGAGTTGGTTTTCATAATCAACTCTTTTAGTTTATAATAATGTTTTGAAATTATTTAATAAATTATCAAAATTTATATTTTTAGAAATATTATTTAAATCTAGTTCTTGAAAATATAGATCGAAAGATCCATTATAAAACTTAGCTTTATAAAGTTTACATTTTTTATGATAAGCTAGCATATATAACATAATTTCATTTTCACTACTACAATTTGCCCCAATAAAAATTGATTTTAGACAATTTTCACTATAATTAAGTTCTCCATAAATTGTAGAAATAAATCTGTACTCTTTTTCATAAATCCAATCTTTAGATTTAATCGTTATATTTTTTAAATAATCTTTATCTAAAATATTATCAAGATGAGGAACATTATTATAATTTACTTTTCTTAAATCGAATTCATTAAATGGATTAAATTTAAAATCATGAATATTTAAATCAAATTCTAAACAATAGCCTTTATGATTATTAGTGTAATGAGACCACATCAATAAATTTTTATTATCAGTAGTTAGTGATAGAATTCCTAAAGTATCTTTTTTGGTTTTTAACAATTTTTCTCTAGAAACAATTAAGTCATTTACCACTGTTTCTCCTAAACTTTTTTCAAGTAATTTATTTTGAAGAAAATTAACTTTATAGCCACCTTCAAATGGATCATTTAAATGTTCAATTTTAGAAAACCATATTTTATTATTTAAAAAGCAATTAATATCTCTTAAAAATGTTTTAGGATATTCTTTGTCATTTAATTCAATTCCTTTGTATTTAAATAATTTCATCTTTTAAATGTGTTGATAAATAACTGAAGTAATCTATTTTTGGAGAAGATGTTTCTAAATTTAATTTATTTAATTCATTCGATAATTTGTGAAATTCTGGAGTATGATTTTTAATTTCATTAGCAGGAACAGATACAATTATTCTGAATTTATTGATTAGTAATTGGAAAGTATGAAAATATGAGGATTCGTTCCAAACTCCATGTTCGATTTCATATAAATCTGTTTGATTTATATATTCATAATATGCATCTACTTCTTTTTGAATATTTAGAAAGAAATGTTCTTTAGATAGGTTAGAATTGTATTTATCATCAAACAATTCATCATCCATCATGAAATATTTAAAAGCTTCAAAAATGGAAATTATAAAAGGAATGAGAGTCCAGCATAAAAGTATATAATATATACCCTTTTTATCGTTTAAATAAAATCTATGTATCCCAAAAGAGCCTAAGTATAGAGCTAATAATCCAACAGTAAATTTATTTTTCATTTCTCTAGAAAGTTCATTTTTTCAAATTTATTAAAATTATGGAGAATTAAAGAGTTAATAATTCTAAATTTCTCATCTTAATTCCTTTTATATAGCCCATATTAACCACATTTTTGTTATTTTTGTAGACTTTTTAAATGGCATGATAAACATTTCACCACTATTAGAATCTTATTTGAATCATCACGTCGATCAAGAACCAGAAATCTTGAGCCGTTTACGTGTTGAAACATATCAATCAACAACACAACCACACATGATTTCGGGTGAATACCAAGGTCGTTTGTTGAGTATTTTAGCTAAGATTTTGGCGCCACGTAAGATTTTAGAATTAGGAACTTTTACAGGTTACGCAACGTTGTGTTTGGCGGAAGGTTTAACTTCGGATGGAACAATTATCACGATGGATAAAAATGATGAATTAGAATATTTGTGTCGCAAATATTTTGATGAGTCAGAATTTTCGTCAAAAATTGATTTCAGAATCAATGATGCGCGTTTAGAATTAGAAACAATTGAGAAAAATTCTGTAGATTTAGCTTTTATTGATGCCGATAAAGAAAGTTATCCTTATTATTTTGAGAAAGTTTTAGAACTTTTACGTCCAGGTGGAACAATGTTGGTAGATAATGTGTTGTGGTACGGAAAAGTAATGTTGGAGGAAGAAGATAAAAAAGATCCTTCGACAAAAATCTTGAAAGAATTTAATGAGATGATAACAAAAGACGAGCGTGTAGAGTCTATTATTTTACCGATTCGTGATGGTATTACATTAATCCGAAAGAAATAATGAAGTTCGCCATTTGCCAAATAAGTGTAGCGCCATTACGCGCAGAAGCAAGAGATTCATCAGAAATGGTGAGTCAAGTTTTGTTTGGAGAAAAATTAATTGTTTTAGAAGAATTAGAGAAGTGGACAAAAGTAAAACTTGCTTTTGACGGCTATGAAGGTTGGTTGGATCCGAAACAAATAATAGAAATTTCTGAAGAAGAATATAATTCAACTCTTGTTGAGAAATTTGCGATTAACCCATATAATCACGCAACTGAAAATGGATTGCCCATGACATTGACTATTGGAGCAGAAGTAAGAAATTTGAGTGATAATAAAATAAGTATTGGACCAAAGAATTTAGAATATTTTGGTGTTTATACGTCTGGTAAAAAATCAAAAGAACAATTAGTAGAGATTGCTAAAGCTTATCTTAATGTGCCTTATTTATGGGGCGGAAAATCGTCTTTCGGGATAGATTGTTCTGGATTAACGCAGCAAGTGTACAAAATTGGCGGTTATAAACTTCCTCGCGATGCTTATGAACAAGCCGAAATGGGCGAAGTTTTGAGTTTTGTAGAAGAAGCCGAATCGGGCGATTTAGCTTTTTTTGACAATGCTGATGGTAAGATAATACATGTTGGAATTATGTGTGGTAATGGAAAAATTCTTCATGCACACGGAAAAGTTCGCATTGACCCAATCGATTCGAATGGAATTTTCAATACCGATTCTCAGAAATATTCGCACAAATTAAGATGTATTCGTAAGATTATATAATATTAAAATCGCCAACTAGGGCGATTTTTTTTATTTAAAGAGAATCAATAAACTCAACAGTTTTGTTCAATGTAAGTTCTCTATTTTCTTTGTAAGGCGTATGTTTGGCGTCAGGAACAAGAAAACTTTCTTTTTGTCCTTTTACATTTTCTATAATTCCGTCAACTTGTTTTATCGATCCAAATTCATCATCAATTCCCTGAATAACCAATGTTGGGCATATTATATTTTTTAATTCCTCGCGAATATCAAAATCAATAAAATCTGGTCGTAACCAAGTTTCCGTCCACATCTCAAAAACTTTCTGTGTGTTCTCACCGTGATATTTGGTCAAACGCTCTTTCAGATTGGATTCTTTGTATGCTTTTATAGCTTCTCTAATTCCGTTCAGCGTTACATCTTCCACCACAACATGCGAACCAACGACAACAATTCCTTTTAAACTTTCGTGATATTTAGCTGCGTAAAGTAAAGAAATCGTTCCACCATCGCTATGTCCAAACAAAATAATTTCGTTGAAATTAAAGTGATTAATTATCTCATGCAAAAAATCTGCTTCATCATGCATATACGTTATTTCGCGTTGAGAAATTATAAATGGAGAAGACTTTCCATAACCTTTTCTATCATAAACAAACAAATTACAATTTGTTTTTTCAGCAACTTCTTTCGGAAAATCTCGCCAAAGTTGAGTAGAACCTAAAGAATCATGCAAGAAAATTAAAGTAGGTCGTTTTGAATCAATTTCATGGTATTCATAATAAATTTTTGAATCGTTGATTTGAAGAATATTTTCGGAATTCATTTTTTGTTTTAATAGATTTTAAAGATAATAAAACTGCCTCGAATGTTTGATTCGAGGCAGTTTTTATTTTGTAGAATTAATATCTTTTTTAAGTTTTTCACCCATTCTTTCAAATTCTATTTTTAATCTTTTTTTGTATTCGTCTAAAAATAAAGATTGACTTTCTTTCGGTTGAGTTAAATTTTTAGTTTTAAGATCAAATGAATTTGTCTCAAATTTTGCTGATTTCCATTCACTGTTTAATAATCCATCATTTTTAAAACCTGAAAAAGCCATTTCTAATTTTCCAGTTTTAAAATTATAATACATGATTCTTAATTTATTGTAAAAATAGATTCTCTTTTTTGTCCCATCATGTGTTGTTATTCCAAAATCAAACGTGTCGTCAAACGTATTTTTGTAAGGATCAAATGCAGTATAAATATCATTTCGGTCAATAATTATTAGATAATCAATCCTTTTATTAATACAAAATTGATTTAGTGCAGATATTATTTTCTTGTTAGGAAAATTAGTACTTGCTGTCGGATAATTTGAAGATATTTTTTCAAAAACAGAAAAATTAAAATCATTGTATTTTGTTACGTTAATATTGTTCTCTTGAAATAAGGAATCTATATAGGGAGAAATATTATATTCTAAATTTTCAGTATGTTTTACGTCAAATTTTGTAGCTGTATAATTTTTTAAGTGAGCATGTTTTAAAATCGGATTATAACTTTCTATAAAACCTATTTTTTGAGCAAAAAGTAAATTAGTTTGAATTAATAAGGCAATAATAACAATAGAAAATAATTTCATAAAAGAGATATTTTTTCTAAATATATAAAAAAAGCCTTAAACATAAATTAGATTAAGGCTTTATATAGTTTTTGAAATTTTATTTAATAAAATCTGTAATAATTTCGATTGTTTTTGCTTTTGCAGTTTCCAAATCGTCATTCAACAAAATCACATCAAATTCCTTCGCTTTTTCCATCTCAATTCCCGCTTTATCTATGCGTTGTTTCAATTTATCTTCGCTTTCTGTGTTACGAGAAATCAAACGCTCTTTCAGAATTTCTAAAGACGGAGGATTTACAAATACGGTTAAACACTCATCTCCGTACAGTTTTTTAATATTCAATGCACCAATTACATCAATATCAAAAATAACAGAAATACCTTCTGCGGTAATTTTATCAACTTCAGATTTTAATGTTCCGTAAAAATTATCGTGGTAAACTTCTTCGTGTTCTACAAATTCGTCGTTCGCAATTTTCGCTTTAAAATCTTCTGGCGATGTAAAATAATAATCTTTTCCGTGAACTTCACCTTCTCTTTTATCTCTTGTTGTACAAGAGATTGAAAATTTTAGATTACTGATAGAATCTAAAGCGTGACGAACCAAAGTTGTTTTACCTGCACCTGATGGAGCTGAAAAGACGATTAATTTTCCTTTTTTCATTATAAAATGTTTAAAGTTTGTTCTTTGATTTTTTCTAATTCATCTTTCATTTGAACAACAATTTTTTGCATTTCAGAATGATTTGATTTTGAACCTAATGTATTTATTTCACGACCAATTTCTTGCGAAATAAAACCTAATTTTTTACCGTTAGATTCATTTCCTTCCAATTCTTTCAAGAAATATTCGCAATGATTTTTAAGACGAACTTTTTCTTCTGTAATATCTAATTTCTCTAAATAAAAAATCAATTCTTGTTCAAAACGATTTTGATCAATTTCTACTTTTACTTCTTCTAATCGTTTCGCAAAACGCTCTTTTATCGTCGTAATTCTTTCAATTTCAAAAGGAACAACTTGTGTTAAAAGATCAAGAATATTAGTAAGATTTGATGTAATATATTTTTCTAAAACTTTACCTTCATCTAATCTAAATTCATTCAAAGCATCTATTGCAGTAATAATAGTTGCACGAATTTGATTCCATTCATCTTCGCCTAAATCATCTTGTGTGTAAGAAATTACGTCTGGCAAACGCATTACAACTGGCAACAATTCGCCATCTGTAACAGTTGGTGTAATATTTTTGAACTCTTGAATATAGCTTTTGATTAAATCTGCATTTACTTTTTGATTTCTTGCAGCTGGATTTAACTCAACCATCATAGAAAAATCAACTTTTCCGCGCTGTATTTTTTCTGAAATAATATTTCTGATTTCTAATTCTTTTTCACGATAAAAAGAAGGAAATCTTGTATTCAAATCAAGTGTTTTACTGTTAAGAGAACGGATTTCTATCGTTATTTTTTTTTCAGGTAATTCCAAAACGGCCTTACCGAAACCTGTCATAGATGTTATCATAATTGAATAATTATCCAGGCAAAATTACAATAAATTACCGTAATGCGAACTGAATTATCATCTTTAATCATTTTAAAGTTTAACATTTTGCTAAAATTTTGATGAACTTAAAACATTTATCTTTAGAAAAAATCAAACTATAATTATACTATGACAAATAAAGAATTGTACAAAGGAATCGCAGAAGATGGATTGAGTTTGCCGTCTACAATGGGAATTTTTCCTTCGTCTAAAGATTTTATATTCTCGACAGAATCAATCGAAGAAAGTTTGAAATCAACTGATTATTTTCAATTAATCAATTTTGATGTAATCGAGATTGATAAAGACGAAAATGGTACTGTGAAGCAAGAATACCAACTTATAGTGTCTTATTTGGAAGAAGAATTTGATGTGAATTTGTATGTTGTGGATGCGAGAAGTAACGATTATTCTGAATTTGGTTTCGGAAATATGATTTCGGACGAAGAAATGGAAATTGCGACTCAACAAGATTTTTATTTAGAATCTGTAATGTATTTTGGAAATGATGCATTGGATAGTTTTCATTTACAATTAAAAATTATACAAGCAATTGTTGAAAATCCATCTATTGTTGTAGATTTTATGCCTAATCGTTTGCTTTCTGGTAAATGGACGAAAGTAACAGCAGAGTCAGAAATTCCGCCTGCGCCTTCGTATTTATATGTGATTCATAGCGTTTATGATGAGGACGAAAATGGTAATCGCGTGTATTGGATGCATACGCATGGTTTGCATCGTTGTGGTTCTGTGGAATTGGAAATGTTGAACATCAAAGATGGAGTAGAGCAGATGAATTCGGCTTTGGATATGATTGTAAATGCGTTTATCAAACCAGATTTTCGTTCGTCAGAAAATGAAGAATTTAATATTGGTTATGATGGTTTGGATATAACATTTTGTTGGAAACGTTGGGAAGATGTGGTAAAAGATTATCCTGTAGCTATTCCAGGAGGTTATAATGAACGTCAGCCAGAAAACGAAAATTACGAACCTTGTGGCGTTTTGTTAGCGGTGCAAGAAGGAAATACATTGACACCAGAAGTTTATGCGGCGACAATTGCAGATAATCCTATTTTCTTTATCAGCGATCAGGAAACGGAACGAATGTCAGCCTTGGCTTATCAACGTTTTGAATCGTATAAAAAAGCATTTAACACGTATTTTAATCCAGAAGCAGATGAAGAAAATTATTATCGATTTTTAATCAAATTAGGGTTTGATGTTGATCATGAAATGAATAAGGAACACATTTGGTTTGATGTGTACGGAATCAATGAAAACAACGAAATTTTTGGTGTTTGTTTAAATCGTCCTTATGCTGTAGAAGGTTTGAATGAAGGAGATGAAGGTCTTTATCCGCAAGAAATGATTACCGATTGGTTAATTTACACGCCGACAAACACCATCACTCCTGATAATATTTACACTATTGATTAATCAATGCGCCATTTTTCCAAACATGCGTTGGTTGTAATTGTCCTTGATAATAGATAATATTACGATAATCCAAGGTAGAGAAGCTGATAAAATCGGCTTTTTTACCTTTTTCTATTGTTCCGCGATCAGCTAAATTCAAAGCTTTAGCAGCACGAAAAGTAATTGCAGCTAAAACTTCTGCCATAGATAATTTTTCGAAAGTTGCTAAGATTGACGCTTGCGTAAGTAGATTTCCCATAGGAGCAGAGCCAGGATTCCA
Source organism: Algoriella sp. (assembly GCF_036647415.1). Classification (NCBI taxonomy): domain Bacteria; kingdom Pseudomonadati; phylum Bacteroidota; class Flavobacteriia; order Flavobacteriales; family Weeksellaceae; genus Algoriella; species Algoriella sp. Next base: position 29,094 of record NZ_JAVXKG010000027.1, on the reverse strand, counting down.
ATCTGAGGCAATTGCGACGCAACAACCAGCGTCTAATAATTTGCGAGCAGGCGAATATTGCATTCCCAAACCGATTGATGCGCCAGGTAAAACTGTTGCTACAACGTCAGAATTTGCAAGATTTTTTACTTCTTCTTCTCCTGAAAATTCTAAATGATCGGCACTCAAAGCATTGTATTTTGTTGCTAAAGAACTTCCACCAGGAGTAAACTGATCGGCATGTATTGTAATTTCAAAACCTTGTTTTTGCGCTTCATTCAAATAATAATCACCTTCTTCTACCGAAAAAGCAGATTGTTCTACAAAAATATCGATACGATTAGCAAGTTGATCGGATTTTAATTTCGGAAAAACTTCTTTTATTAATATTTCTAAATATTCTCTGTTAGAACCTTCAAAATCTTTTGGTTTCATGTGAGCGCCTAAAAATGTTGGAATCAAATCAATTTCAGTTTCTTGATTTGCCATATTTATGGCTTCTAACATTTTTATTTCGCCTTCTACAGACAAGGCATAACCAGATTTTACTTCCGCAGTTGTAATTCCTTGTTTTGTTAATTGTACACTATTTTTTAGTGTAATATCTTTCAGTTCATCAACTGTTTTATTGCGTGTTTGTGTTACTGTAGACCAAATTCCACCGCCACTTTCGGCAATTTCTAAATAGGTTTTTCCATCCAAACGCATCGCAAAATCTTTGGCGCGATTTCCTCCAAAACAAATGTGTGTATGCGAATCTACAAAGCCAGGAAGAAGAATTTGTTCCGATTCTATTCGTTCTATTTCGATGGTTGAATTATTTTGAGAAAGTAATTCGAAATCTCCAACTTCTATTATTTTTTCTTCATCAACAATGATTCCTCCGTTTTCTATAATTTCGAGTTGATTATCGTTAAGTTTTCCTTTTAAAGGTAGATTGGCAAGTGTAATAATTTGTTTGAAAGGACCTATTAATTTCATTTTTTGTGATTTGATTCTACAATTTTACGAAATTTAAAGGAGAAGTCGCTGTCTTGTGGAACTTGTTTCAGCTTCTGATAATAATTATCTGCGATTCTAAAATGAATTTGGAATGACTTATTGAGAATCGTAAATAGGTTTGTATTTTGAGTAATATTCTTGAAATTTCTTAAAAATAAATTCATCCTTATTATCCAAAGTTATATTTACGAAAGGTGAATATCCGATATCTTCAAGTATTTCTAAATCTATCGTAATTTGATAGAAAATTTCTAAATCTAAATCATAATCTAATTCAGAATAAATATGATACATTGTGTTTATAGCAGTATCCTGAGTTAAAACATTATTAATAAAATTTTTCGAAACATAGAATGCATATTCTTTTAAGATAGAATCTTTATCATTAATTATAAAATTTAAATCATTTAAACTTTTAAAGAAATAATTTTCTCTTATAATTGTATCTTCATTATCTAAGCCTCCAAGAATATATAAATCATCTGATTCGTATCCTAATTTTAGAATTTCAATTGACCAATTAACCAATTCGATACTATCAAAAAGATGTAAAAATCGTTTAGCTAAAGTAGAAATTGTTAATTCGCGAAAGGTCATTTTATCAAAATATTTTTAATCAATCCGTTGATAAAATTGCGTAGCCATAATTATCTGCCCAACCAGATTTTAGAGGAAGTAATTGTCTTGTATGCGCTTCTCTTGTCATACCAACTTTTTCAAGAACTTTATAAGAACCAATGTTGTCAACTGCACAACCAGCTTCAATTCTGTGTAGATTTAAAGAATTAAATCCAAAAGAAATAATTTCTTTTAAGGCTTCTGTTGCGAATCCTTTGTTCCAAAAAATTGGATGTAATTTGAACCAAATTTCTGCATTTTTGTATTTAGCTCGACCTAAGTTTAGGGAAATTAATCCAGCAAATTGGTTGTCATTTTCGATAACAAATGTATATGCTAAAGGTGGTTCTGTTTGATTAGAATCTATTAACTTTTTAACATGAAGAATTGTTTCTTCTTCATTTTCTGGAATTCCTAAAGTATTGTACTCATCAACTTCTGCAAGCGAATGCAATTGATGAACATCAGAATAATCTTCAAATTTAATTGGTCTTAAAATTAATCGTTCTGTTTTAAGAATTAGATTCATGTCAATTTATTTTTTATTCAAATAAGTCGGGTTGTTTGGGTATTTTACAACTTTAACCAATGCTATAATAGAAATAATAGAAAAAATTAGAATAACAATTGCGCTAATAATTACTGTATTTGTATCGTTTTGAGTTAAAGCAAAAGATAATTCGTAAGCTGCCCAAATAATAATAACAATTTGAGGAATTAGTGTACCGAAAATATTTTTAGTCATTTTATTTTTTTATTGAGGTGTAAAAATAAGAAAAATAAAAAACCTGCTTGTTATAAGCAGGTTTAAAAATTTATTGTGTTACTAATTTTGTTTCATTAAGAATTGGTTCTCTTCGCAATACGTTTGTAGCTATTTCTAGAGTATCCTTTTTTTCTTCAAAAATTGGTTGTTCTTGTATAAAAGCTGTTGCTGGAGCTTCTTCTACTTTTGGAGGAGTGTTATCAAATTTATAATTGAATCCTATCCCTAAAGTTTGTTTGATCTGTGTTTTCTTAATTTGATCTTCATCATACAATAGATTTATAGAAACCTGAGCTGAAACAAATTTGTTTACCTTCAAATCTAATATTCCTTGATAAGCAACGTCCATATTTCCGAATTTTTTAAGATAATCTGCATAAATACCTACACGATTATCGTACGAAATTCCTTCCATAATTTGTAATTTGTAGCGAGCCCCTACGTATGCTCCAAATTCAAACAAAGTTTTGTCTCCATCATTTTTAAGACCAAATGTTCCTTTTGTCTGTAAATCTTTGTCTAAAACAAATGTTACTCTCGGTGTAAATGGATGAATATTTACTTGAAAATTCTCGTTTGGTTTATAATCTGCTCCCAAACCTAAACTTAAATATCCTGGAGCCATTAGGTTTGATATTTTAACTTTAGGATCAAGTGAATAATCATAACCTTCTGTAAATTGTGTGCGGAAATTCATTGCTGCAGCCAAATACCAATGATTACCGATGCTGTAACCGTAAGATGAAGTAAGGTCTATAACATCGTTTGTTTTGCGAGAACTTTCACCTTCATTGGCTTGTATTCCGTATCCCAAAACGATTCTATTATCCCAAATGTGTTTTTCTTTGGTTAGATTAAATTCATAATCCAAACCTCCATTTAGCGCAAAAGAGTTTACACCTCCTGCAACCCAGTTAGAAAACGCACTTTGAGAGAATAAAAGAGAGTTATTACCAGAAACGAACCAACCAGGTTGGCGACCGTCAAATTTTTGATCTTTAAGATAACGTTTACTATCAGTGGCAACTTTACCATCTTTTACTGTTTGTGCAAAAGCTGTAGTAGTTGCTATAAGTGCTAATGAGAATAATATTTTTTTCATATAATTAAGTTGATTTGTTTAGGCTAATTTAATCTAAAATATTGATTCTGATTTCATATACGTTGACTTTTCATCAACAGTATTTTTATCAAAAACTTGGTCATAGTTTTGTTTATTCAGTTTTATTTTAGGGATAATAACTGGATAAACTTGCGATGTATCAAAATATTGTAAGATTTCTTTTTTGCGTTTTCGTTTTTTTACGTCTTTTTTTGTGCTATCTATTTTATACGTTAAACCAATTCCTAGGGCTTGTTTAAACTGGGTTTGCTTTACTTGATCTTCATCGTAAATTAAATTAATAGTTAGTTGTGTTGACATAAAATTATTGATTTTCATGTCTAATAATCCAGCATATACAATATCTAGGTTATAGAATTTGTGAGAATAATTAGAGAAAACACCAATATTATTATCATAAGTTACATTGTCAAAAAGTTTTAATTTATAACGACCTCCTAAATATGCTCCGATTTCAAATAGTAAAGCATCGCCATCATTTTTTAATCCATAATTACCTTTTGTTTGCAAATCTTTGTCTGCAACAATTGTTGTTCGTGATGTTATTGGATGAAAACTAATAGAAAAATTAGAATTGGGCGTATAATTTGCACCAATACCAATAGTTACATACCCTGGAGCAAAAAGATTAGATAATTTTTTCTTGGGATTTGGTGTATAATCATATCCTGCTGAAAATTGTGAACGAATATTAAGCGATGAGGTTAGGTACCATTTTTCTCTGATTAGATAACCGTAAGAAGTCGTGATATTGATATTATCTGTCGTTTTACGAGTACCGTTGGTTTTATTATCAAGAAAACCATATTCTAGAATAAAGCGATTATCCCAAAAATGTTTCTTTTTACGATAATTAAACTCATAATCAACTTTTGCATTCAGAGAAACAGAGTTCTCTCCTCCAGCCATCCAATTAGAAAATGTATTTTGGTTGACTGTTAGTGTATTTGTTCCATAAATTTCCCAACCCGAAGCTCTTCCTGTTGTATCTACTTTAGATTTTAGGTATTTACGACCATCAATAATTAGATTACCACTGGTATCTAAAAATTGAGCCGAAGTAAATAAGGACAATACTAAAAATATGACGGAAAAAATTAGTCGCATTAAAAAAAATATCTTTGTTTAAAATTGAAAAATTCCAAACAAAGATATTTAATTTATTTTGTAAGCCTAAAGGCGTTTTTAATTATTTTGCCAACCTTTTAGCCATTTCACTAAAACATCTACCCAATCTTGGCGATCATTAAGACATGGAATGTAAGTAAACTGTTCTCCTCCAGCTTTTAAGAATTCTTCTCTTCCTTCCATAGAAATTTCTTCTAAAGTTTCTAAACAATCCGAAACAAAGGCAGGTGTACAAATCGCTAAATTTTTAACACCTTGTTCTGGAAATTCTTCTAATACATGATCTGTATAAGGTTTAATCCAAGGATCTCTACCTAAACGAGATTGAAAAGAAGTGAAATATTTATCTTCTGGTAATTGTAAATATTCGGTAACCAAACGTGTTGTTTCAAAACACTGATTACGATACGTTTCTATTGGTAATTTTGTACGTTTCGAAGCATCAATAGCTTTGTTATCGTGGCGTTCTGGTATACCATGATAAGAAAATAAAAGCTTATCAAAGTTTTCAGGTAATTTTTCTTTTATAGATTCTGCTAAAACTTTGATATAATCTGGATGATTGTAAAAAGCTTTTAAGAAATTGATTTCAGTATCTTTAAATTTCTTTTTCTGAATTTCTAATACTTTATCCGCAACAGTTTCTGTAGAAGACATTGTATACTGAGGATAAAGAGGAACAACTAAAATATCGCGCACACCTTTATCATACAACTCTTGTAAACCAACTTCTATTGATGGATTTTTGTATCTCATGGCCAAAACAACCGGAATATCCATTTGTTTTTGTACCATTTCACGTAGAATTTTTGAAATAACGATTAATGGAGAACCATCTTTTGTCCAAATTTTACGATATGCTTCCGCAGACTTTATCGGTCTTTTTGGTAAAATAAATAATTCAACAATCGCTTTACGGATAATCCATGGCGAGTCTAAAACCTTCTTATCCATCAAAAATTCGCGTAAATAAGTTCTTACATCTTCAACTTTAGTAGAATCTGGTGAACCTAAATTCACTAATAATATTCCTTTGCTCATAAATTCTTTTTATCTAAAAAAATATTGCGTTCTTTGTAGCTGTAAAAGTACGTAGGATTATTTAATTTCACCTTCGTAAAATTATCATAATAATTTATATCATCATTTATGTCAGATTTATTAAATCCAGATAAAGAATTTTATCCAGATGACGATTTAAATCAAGAGAATACCGTTCGTCCGCAAAGTTTTGATGATTTTGCTGGACAAGCGCATATTTTAGAAAATTTAGAAATATTTGTAAAAGCATCTAAACTTCGTGGCGAAGCATTAGATCATGTGTTGTTGCACGGACCTCCGGGTTTGGGAAAAACAACATTGGCAAATATTATTGCAAACGAATTGGGTGTTGGAATTAAAATTACCTCTGGTCCAGTTTTAGATAAACCGAGTGATTTGGCTGGTTTGTTGACGAATTTGGAAGAGAATGATGTCTTATTTATTGATGAAATTCATCGTATGTCTCCTATAATCGAAGAATATTTATATTCTGCAATGGAAGATTTCAAGATTGATATTATGATAGAGTCTGGACCAAATGCACGCTCGGTTCAGATTGGTCTTAATCCTTTTACATTAATTGGAGCAACAACCCGTTCGGGATTATTGACTGCACCATTACGTGCTCGTTTCGGAATTAATTTTAGATTCGAATATTATAATGTCGAATTATTAAGCACAATTGTAGACCGTTCTTCTCGTATATTAGGCACACCAATCGATTTTGAAGCGGCAATAGAAATAGCAGGTCGCAGTAGAGGAACACCTCGTATTGCAAATGCATTATTAAGAAGAACACGAGATTTTGCGCAAATAAAAGGGAATGGTAGTATAGACAAATCGATTGCAGAATTCTCTTTAAAAGCACTGAAAGTTGATGACAATGGTTTAGATGAAATGGACAATAGAATTTTATCTACAATTATTCAAAAATTTAAAGGAGGTCCAGTTGGTATAACTACAATAGCTACTGCAGTTGGAGAAAATGGAGGAACACTTGAAGAGGTTTATGAACCTTATCTTATACAAGAAGGTTATTTAATGAGAACCGCTCGTGGACGTGTAGCGACAGAAAAAGCGTATACACATATAGGTGTAAAATACCGCGGAGAAAATTCACCACAAACAGATATGTTTGATTTGTAAATTTGTTCTAAGTTTGCTGTCATTCTGAGCTTGTCGAAGAATTAATGAATAATGGTATTCAGAACTGTAGAACTGTTTCATAATCGAATGACTTTGAAAATAATTGATTATTTAAAATCATATCTTCCAACAGAAGAACATATCAAAATATAATAAATCCCAACGCATCAAAAGAAAAAGCGTTGGGATTTTTTTTATAATTACTAATTTTTTTGATTTAAAACGAAACATTTATTTCCTAAAATGACTATAATTAGTGATATAATTTTGGTTCAGATTTTGCTAACTTTACGTCAAATAAATCAAACCAAAAAATGAAGAAAGGTTTACTTTTTATCGCTTTATTTTCGTCTTATTTTATACAAGCTCAGTTTGGAATTGTACAAGATGAAGATGGCTTTGTAAATGTACGAGATGAGCAATCAACTTCTTCAAAAATTTTAACGAAAGTAAATTCAAATACAGTTTTACCTATTTTTGATGAAGAAGATGAAGGTTTGGAATCTTCGAAATGGTTTTTGGTTGAATATAAAACTGAAGCGAGCGGATATATTTATAAAGATAGAATCAAGAAAATTGAAGATTTTGAACATATAAAACCAACTAAGTATTCTGATAATTTGATTGAATTTTCAATTTCAGATTATAATATTGAGATTCAAACGCAGAAATTCAATTCAAAAAATCATAAAATTCACCAAGAGAATAATTTTATTTATGCGATTGATGGAAAAGAATTTTTGGGATCGGACGGAATTTTACCACAAACGGAATACAAATCATTCAAAATTAATTTCAAAGGAAAAGAAATCATTATTCCAAAAGATAATTACACAAATTTATATAATGCCAATCTTGATAAGATGAAATTAACGTACAATAAAGCGTTAAGTCAATATTATTTGTTCGGAACTTTTAGCGATGGAGCAGGAGTTTATGATGCGATTTGGGTTTTGGAGAATGGTAAAATTGTGAAATATATTGCTCAAATTAATTTTTATGCTTAAAATACTAAATACTATGAAAAAAATGTTATTTATGGCAGCTTTTATTGCCGGAATTGCTTTACAAGCACAAGTTTCTACAACAAGAATTAATGATATAAAACTTGGAATGAAGTTGACAGAATTAGAAAAGTTGACAGGACAAAAATTTAAAATAAAATTGAATGAATATGGCTATCCTGATGGAGATGTAACAATTGTTTCGAAAGGAATTACATATAAAATTGGATTGACAACAAATGGAGAAGAGGGAGCAGGTTCTTCTACTTTAACCGTATATACTATAAAGTCATCAGATTCTAGTCTAAAAACACTTTCTGGAATTAAGGTTGGTTCTACTTTAGATGAATTATTATCAAAATATAAAAATTTGAACATTTCTATTTATGATGGTTACGACGATAAAACAGATAAAAGAACAAAAGCGTTTAGATATTTTAATATTGAAGATCAAGATACAGGTTCTACTTTACAATTTTATCTTGTAAATGATAAAGTTACATCTTTTGATGTGATGTATAACGAAGGTTGTTAGTAAATAGAATAAATTATAATATAACAAAAAAATCCAACTCAATGAGTTGGATTTTTTTATTGAAATTATTTTTTGATAATTCTTTTTGTAACAATATTTCCGTTTTCTAGGTGAACGGCAATAATATAAATACCAGTCGGATAATTAGAAAGGTTAATTTCTTTACCAAGATTTGTTGCTAATAATTTTCCTGTGATATCATATAAATTAGCATCAACAAATGTTTTTGCATTAATTGTAATTTTTTCTGTAGTAGGATTTGGAGAAACTTCAACATTTATTTCTTGTAGATCATAATTAATAGTTGATAATTCTGACCATGTATTTTCGGCATTATCTCCACCCCAAATTAATGTTGCTAAATATGGATTGTCTATAAAAGGATTACGACTTCCTTGTGTTTCTGCAATAACTTCGTTTCTTACTTTTTCAAATTCAGAAACTTTATCCATTGTGTTCCATTTTAAGAACATATCAGGCATAAAATCTTGATTGCTTGTAACATTATTATATGCGACAGCTTGTGGATTAGTTTCCATACCATAATGTACATACATATACATTATAATACGCGAAACGTCGCCTATCCATTCATCTCCAGGATAAAAACCACCGTTGCTTAATTTTGCTTGACCAGTAACATCTATGGCCCATTTTTCACGATAAGGATTGTTACTTCTTGTCGAATTTATTTGACGATCTACGGCACGTAAATTATGCGCATCGGTTCCAGTTCCAGGAATGTCAGTTTCTAATTTAGGAATAGCCAAAGATTTTGGATAAACATGTTCTCTTTCCCATTTTCCGATTGTACTTCCACCCGAACTATTATTTTTGTTATTTACATCACGAGTTCTTTGTTCGGCATATATTGTCGAATTATCTGTAAAACCGTAAATTAATAAAACACGATCTTTAGAATCTAAGTCCAAATCAGACTTGTCCAAAATATTCCAAACACCTGGCGTGTAACTAACAGCGCGATGCGTTGTATTAATCAAGTCGTGAAGTTCTGTTTTTACATTAGTACCATTTGCTTTAAAATCAATACCTTCATAATAATCTGGTATTTGTGCAAATAGTGAAAAAGGAAATAAAAAGAGTATAATTTTTTTCATAAATACGTAATAATAGTTAGCAAAATTAAGTATTTATAAATGATAATAATTGTTTAATAAGTGAATTTAAGATTAAATTCTATTGAAATTGTTTTACATATTGCTTAGGTGTTAAGCTATATTTCTTTTTAAATGCTGATATAAAATGAGATGGATTTTCGTAACCAATCTCAAATGCAATATCTTTTACTTTTAATTTATTTTCTTCTAATTTATGCAAAGCAAATTCTAGTTTTTTGTCTAATAAATAACCATAAATAGTCGAATTGTAAAGTTCTTTAAAACCTTCTTTCAAATGATATTCTGAGATAGAAAATTTTTCGCACAATTCTTTTATGGTTGGTGGATTTTTGAAATCGGCTAACAAATAATCTTTGATTTCTTTGATTCGTTTACCTTCGTTTTCATTATTTAAGAAAGGACAATTTTCCGAATGATTTTCCATTTCAGAGAAATAAAGTGTAAATAATTCATACATTTTACCAATCAAAAATAAATTCTGAAATTGAGGCGAAAGTTTCATTTGCTCAATTTGATTCAAAACCAATCTGATTGATGGAACAATTTCTCGTTCGATATAAAATTTTTCTTGTGTCATAGATGCAATCAAATCATTTTCTATTTGATATTCAGCAAATAATTGATGTAATTTCTGAATAGACAAAACCACAATATACACCTTACTTTCCGCATTAATATTCAATGAAAGTGGAATATCTAAAGTTGGATAATAAAACAAAAAACTTTTGCCTTCTTGTAAATTTATTTTATAAATACCATTATTGAAATTAAATGTAACAGAGCCTTTTGTGCAAAAATAGAATTGTATATATCGCTTGTCAATTCCTTTCAGAATGGTATCTGTAGAAGCTGTAAAGTTATCTATTTGAGCAATAAATACGTCTGTAGACAATTTATATTCGTTAATTTTACTTTTATGGGTATTTTTTAAATTCATTTCGAATGATGAGGTTTGTCATATAAAAAAGCTGACATTTGTCAAGTACTCTCTTTATAATGGTTTACACACAAATATAAAACATTAATTTATAATAATTCTAAAAAAGGATAGTTTAATTTTTAGCGTTATTTTTTCTTTTTAAAGTTATTTTCACATGGGTTTTGAAAGTACTTTTGTATCAGTATTTGAAGAAATGACAATTAAAGGAAACAAAACGGAAGAAAAATTTTACGCAATCGGAATCAGTTATGAGAAAGCTGACGCTGTAACGCGAGGTAAATTTACATTTTTTCCGGAACAAGTAGCTACGTTTGCAGAAGATTCTAAATCAAATGGTTTAGAAAACTTTTTTGTTGTATCAACTTGTAATCGTACTGAGTTTTATGGTTTTGCAGAAAATGATGATCAAATCGTGGAGCAATATTGTAAATACACAGAAGGTAATGCAGAGGAATTCCGTCAGTTTATGATGGTAAAAGAGGGAGAAGAAGCGATTAATCATTTATTCCGAGTTTCTTCGGGATTAGAAAGTCAGATTTTAGGTGATTTTGATATCATCGGACAAATCAAAATTTGGTTTTCTCGTTTCAAAAAACAAGGCGCATCAAATGCTTTTTTAGAACGTTTGGTAAACACAGCAATCCAAATTAGTAAAAAAGTGAAGAACGAAACTTTTTTGAGTAATGGTTCTGCATCTGTCGCTTATTCTGCGGTTAATTTTATACAAGCAACACAAGGAAACTTGGTCGACAAAAATATTTTGTTGTACGGAATTGGTAAAATTGGTCGTAATACGTGTGCTAATTTGGTAAAACATTATCCAAATACAAACATTACACTTATCAATCGTACCAAAGAAAAAGCAGATGTTCTTGGTCTTAAATACGATATTACAGTAAAAGATCACAGCGAATTAAAAGAGGAGTTACAAAAAACCGATATTTTAATTGTTGCAACAGGCGCAGGAAGTTATACGGTTACAGAAGATATGATTCCGTTTGACAAAGAAATGACAATCATCGATATGTCAGTTCCAGAAAACGTAATTCACACATTGGCTTCTCGCGAAACAATTCAGTTGGTAAATGTAGACGGATTATCAAAAATGGTAGACGATACAATTGCTCAACGTCGTAACGCAATTCCAGAGGCTTTAGCAATTATAGATGAACATTCTTCAGAATTTTATGAATGGTTAGAAACCAGAGAATTGGTTCCTGCGATTCAATCTTTCAAAGATAGATTAGACTTTTTTCAAGAATTTGCATTAAATAATTTGAAAAAAGATAATGTAAACATCGACGAAAATGAAACAATTTTAACTGAAAAAGTAATTCAAAAAATTACCAATCAATTTGCATCTTATTTGATCGAAAATAAAGAAAGTGCAGACGAAACGATTCAGTTAATAGAGAAAATGTTTCATTTAAAACAAGCTTAATACAATCATGAAAACGATAAGAATTGGTACACGTCAAAGTCCATTAGCACTTTGGCAAGCCAATAAAGTTGCTTCTATTCTTGAGGCAAGAGGTCACGAAACAGAAATTGTTGCAATAACTTCTGAAGGCGATGATAATCTAAAACAACCCATTTATTCTTTAGGTTTAACGGGCGTTTTTACACGTTCTTTGGACATTGCTTTGCTAAATGATAAGGTAGACATTGCCGTACATTCGTTAAAAGATGTACCAACCGTTTTACCCGAAACCTTAGCGTTGATTGCTTATCCGGAGCGTGCAAGTTCGGCGGATATTTTGGTGTACAAATCAGAAGAAATTTTTGAAAAAGAACACCGTATTATCGCAACTGGATCTTTGCGTCGTAAAGCATTCTGGAATCATAAATATCCTAACGATACAATTGTAGATTTACGTGGAAACGTACAATTGCGTTTACAAAAATTACAAGATAATACAGATTGGGACGGAGCTGTTTTTGCTATGGCAGGATTAGATCGTTCGGAAATTTTGAATGAATTGGCTGAAAAAGGTCTTCATTATAAAATTATTGATTGGATGATTGCCGCACCATCACAAGGAATTTTAGGAATTGTTGCGAAAGAAGGTTTTGATTTGAATGAGATTAATAATCATCAATGTGAACTTTTTGCAACAGTAGAACGTCAATTCCTTAATGTATTAGAAGGTGGTTGTACAGCACCAATTGGAGCATTAGTAGAACAAATTGATGAAGAAAATTACTCGTTCAAAGGAGCAATTTTATCAATTGATGGACAAGAGATGATTTCAATAGAAAGACAATTCAAAGCAGATGAATATTTGACAAAAGGTCGAGAATTTGCTGAAGAATGTATTGCGCAAGGTGCTGCAAAAATGATTGAAGAAATTAAAAAAGAAATTGGAGCGAAATAGTGCGAACGAAAGTTTTATTTACTAAGTCAATTTCTCCTGAAATCCTTGAAAAAGAATTTGGAGCTGATGTAAAAGTAGTTTGCAAACCAACTTTACAAATCGAATTGACTTCGAAGAATGAAATAGCTGAGCAAATTGATTATTCAGTTAATCAATTCATCGTGACGAGTCAAAATACAGTAAATGCCATTCAGGATTTGAATTTGAATGGTCATTTTTTTGTTGTAGGTCAAAAAACAGCGGAAAAATTGAAAGTGCAGAACAGAGAAGTTATTTTGATTGAAGATTATGCAGAAGATTTAGCAAAACAGTTGATTTCGGGAAAATATAATTCGAAATGGAATTTTTTGTGTGGCGCTTCTCGTCGAGATTTGTTGGTAGATGAATTATCGAAAGTTAATCATGAAGTCAATCAAATTATCACTTATCATTCAAAACAAATTAAATATAAATTGAATGAAACTTTTGATGTTTATGCTTTTTTCAGTCCATTGTCGTTCAAAGCTTTTCATCAAGAAAATGAAATTTCAGAAAGTTCACGTATTTTTACAATCGGAAATACAACAACTTCTGCGATACAAGAAGTTTATCCAAACTATACAATTATAACTGCAAAAACGCCTTTGGTGGAAGTAGTTATCGAAAATATAAAAGAATACATCAATGATAAAAAATGATTTGCTTTTAAAAGCATTGAGAGGAGAGGAAGTAGAGCGTCCGCCAGTGTGGATGATGCGCCAAGCGGGAAGATATTTACCAGAGTTTATCGAATTAAGAGATAAATATGATTTCTTTACACGTTGTCAAACGCCAGAATTAGCGGCTGAAATTACAGTTCAACCAATTCGTCGTTTTCCTTTGGATGCAGCAATTATCTTTTCGGATATTTTGGTTGTTCCACAAGCAATGGGAATGAATTTTGAGATGAAACCTGGCGTTGGTCCATGGTTAGAAAATCCTATTCGTACTGCTGCAGATGTAGAAAAAGTATATATTCCTGATGTTGAAGAAGAGTTAGGATACGTATATGCGGCGATGGATATTACAAAAAAAGAGTTGGACGATAAAATTCCATTGATTGGTTTTGCAGGTTCTCCTTGGACGTTGTTGTGTTATGCTGTAGAAGGGCAAGGTTCTAAATCTTTTGATAAAGCGAAAGGTTTTTGTTTCCAAAATCCAATTGCGGCGCATCAATTATTAGAAAAAATAACACAAACTACGATTCAATATTTATTGAAAAAAGTAGAACATGGCGCAAATGTTATTCAGATTTTTGATTCTTGGGGTGGAATGTTATCGCCAAAAGATTATGATGAATTTTCTTGGAAATACATCGAGCAAATTGTAAACGAAGTTTCTAAAGTTGTTCCTGTAACCGTTTTTGCAAAAGGTTGTTGGTTTGCTTTAGAAAAAATGGCCGATTCTAAAGCTTCTGCTTTGGGAGTTGATTGGACAATTACGCCACAATTAGCGCGTGAGTTTACAGGTTTCAAAAAGACATTACAAGGTAATTTTGATCCTTCTCGTTTGTTATCGCCACCAGAAACAATACAAGCAATGGTAAAAGAAATGATTGACGATTTTGGTACATATAAGTATATTGCCAATCTTGGTCACGGAATTTTACCGAATATTCCAGTAGAAAATGCACAAGCTTTTATAGAAGCTGTTGTAAATTATAAGAAAGCTTAAATTAATTTGAGCAACACAAAAAAATCCGAAGATTATTCTTCGGATTTTTTGTTATTTTTTATACTTATCTTCAAGCATAATTATATAATCATATAAACTATTTTTTAATTCAGGATTAGCATCAGAATAAGTATTAACCCACTTATTGTAATTTTTATATATTTTTTTATCTGATTTGTAATATTTACCAGTTATGAATCTTATATACTCTAACTCATCTGAATCATAATTCATTCTTATTTTTGCTTCTAATAAATTCATTCTATCATAATAATCCATAAAGTTGACTTTAGAATTGTCATTTATTTTATTTATCTGATTTTCAAATTTTCTAAATTCACCTTTTATATTATCTTTTAACTTAGTTAAATTACTAAAGACTAGAATTTCTTTATTTGATATTTTATGTAATATTAATTTATCATCTTTTATATTAACTATAAAATACATTTCTGTAATATTATCAATTGTAATGATTAAGGAGTTATTATCAACAATATATTCATAATGACATTTTTTTACAATTCCATTTGTAGTTATTAATAAATCGTTATTAGATCTAAAAGTGTATATAATATTATTATTTTCTTCCAAATACCAATTAGAACCTATTAAATATGAATTTGATATTTTAATTTCAGTATTTTTTTTGAAACTTCTAACCTCTAATTTGATTTTATCATTAATATTTTCAGCATTATTTTTTAAATTTTTAGTACCTAATTTGATTTTCTCTTTTATGATTTGATTAATTTCTTCTTCTTTTTTAGATTTAAAAATTTTATAAAGTAAAATAAGAATACAAATTAAAAATATTATTGAAACTATTTCTTCCATTTTTTTATTGTTATAGAATTAATTGAATCAAATATACAAACAAATTACCTTTATTGATTTAGATGATAATCTCCATTTTAACAGAAAATTAAAAGAAATGAATTTTATATTCGATAGTTTTAGTATATTTTAGTAGAATATTAGATATTTTAAATTTAAACTACGTAGACATAATATGAAAAAGGGTATGTTATTAATGTCTGTAATAGGTGTGTTATTTTTTGCGCAATCTTGTGATGCGAAGAAAGATGCAGCTACTACAACAAGTAATGAAACTGTGAAAATGGATACAGTAAAGTCGGAAGTACCAGTAGGAAATCCGACTGATGTGAAAGCTGATCCAGGTACTTTTCAAATCAAACCGTTGAAATATGGTTATGATGAATTGAATGAATACATTGATGCTAAAACAATGGAAATTCATTATTCTAAACATTATTTAGGCTATATCAACAAACTGAATGTGGCATTAAAAGAATCAAATATAAAATCGAATGATATTGTAGAGATTCTGAAAACATTGGATATGAAAAATGGTGCGTTACGCAATAATGCGGGAGGTTACTATAATCACATGCTATATTTTGATATCATGTCACCAACGCCACAAAAAGCGCCTACAGGAGATCTTAAAACGAAGATTGATGCTACTTTTGGTTCAACAGAAGAATTAATGAAGCAATTGGATGATGCAGGAGCAAAACGTTTTGGTTCTGGTTGGGCTTGGTTGGTTGTAAAAGCGGACGGAAGTTTGGCGGTTACAAGTACAGCAAATCAAGATAATCCATTGATGCCAGGTGCGGAGGTTGCTGGAACACCAATTTTAGGAATTGATGTTTGGGAACATGCTTATTATCTGAAATATCAAAACAAACGTGATGAGTATTTGAAAGCTTTTAACAGTGTTTTGGATTGGAAACAAGTAGAAGAAAACTATAGAAAGGCAAAATAGTTTTTTGATCGTTTATAAATATAAAAAAAAGCTTCTCAAAAAAATTGAGAAGCTTTTTTTTATGATCTAAATCTAGAATTTAATTTTTTATCAGAGATTGTGTCTCTGTTGTTCCATCATCATTAAAAACGCGTACAATATATTTTCCTTTTTTCAGGTTTTGTATATTAAAATTTACACGTACTGTCCCGTCCATCTTTTTATTCACTACCTCATTTCCGATAATAGAATATATCGAAACCGAACTAACTTTAGTTGGATTATCAAATTTTATTGTAAATGTAGAACTTGCAGGGTTAGGATAAATACTAACACTGGCCTTATCTTGATCAAATCGAGATTGGGCTGTAGCAGTTCCAATTGTAAATAAAAAGAAAGATATAATAAGTATAATGTTTTTCATAAGCCTCTAATCCTAACAAATATAAAAATAAAATTTTATAATACCAATCATTTCAAAACTTATACCAAATAAAAAAGTGATGCTAAAATTAGCATCACTTTATGATATATAGTTAACTTTTTAACTTATTATAAGCTGTAACGGATAAATCCTGTAACTTTTAAATCAGCGTTAACTGCTTTTACTACATCTTGAATAGAAGTTTTTCCATCTTTGATAGAAGCTTGGTGAACTAAAGTATTCTCTTTGAAGAATTTTTGTAATTTACCTTGAGCAATATTTTCGATCATGTTTTCTGGTTTACCTTCAGCAGCTAAAGTTTCTCTAGCGATAGATAATTCAGTGTCAATTACAGATTGTACTACAGATGTTTCATCTAATGCTACTGGGTTCATTGCAGCAACTTGCATAGCAATGTCACGAGCAACTTCAGAAGCACCTTCTACATTAGCAGATAAAGAAACTACTGCACCAATTTTGTTACCAGCGTGGATGTAAGAATTAACGATAGCACCTTCGATTACTTGGAAAGTACCGATTTCGATTTTTTCTCCAATAACACCTGTTTGTTCGATTAATTTTTCACCAACTGTAATTCCAGCGTATGGTAAAGCTAATAATTCTTCTTTAGAATTAACTGTGATAGCTAAATCAGCAATTTCGTTAGCCATAGCAACGAAAGCTTCATTTTTAGCAACGAAGTCAGTCTCACAATTTAAAGCGATAACGATACCTTTAGTTTGGTCACCGTTAACTTTAGCGATAACTGCACCTTCAGAAGAATCACGGTCAGCTCTTTTAGCAGCAACTTTTTGTCCTTGTTTACGTAAAACTTCTACAGCTTTATCAAAATCTCCTGCTGCTTCTTCTAAAGCTTTTTTAGAGTCCATCATTCCCGCACCAGTTGCGTTTCTTAATTTACTTACCTCAGCGGCTGTTGCTTTGTAGCTCATAGTAATATTTTTTATTTTGTTTCTTAATATTTTAAATAAAAGTAGCTCATACACCACAAAGTGGTATAGGAGCTACAATGTATATTATATCGATGAATTGATCATCAAATTAATGTTAAGCTTCTTTAGTTTCAGCTCCTTCTTCTTTATCTTCTTTCGCTTTTTCTTTTTCTGCTTTACGTGTTGATAAACCAGCTTTGATAGAATCAGCTACTGTAGTTAAGATGATATCGATAGATTTAGAAGCATCATCATTTGCAGGGATTGGGAAATCTACTTGACGAGGGTCAGTATTTGTATCCACCATTGCAAAAATTGGAATACCTAATTTTTGTGCTTCAGCTATAGCGATGTGCTCACGTACAATATCAACAATAAAAACTGCAGATGGTAAACGAGTCATATCAGCGATAGAACCTAAGTTTTTCTCTAAAGACAATCTTTGACGATCAACTTGTAATCTTTCTTTTTTAGATAGTGTTTCAAACGTACCGTCTTTTTTCATACGATCGATTGAATTCATTTTTTTAACTGCTTTACGAATAGTAACAAAGTTTGTTAACATTCCACCAGGCCAACGTTCTGTAATATAAGGCATGTTAATTTCTTCAGCATGCTTAGCTACAACATCTTTTGCTTGTTTTTTAGTTGCAACGAAAAGAACTTTACGTCCTGATGCAGCAATTTTTCCCAAAGCTTCAGATGCTTCATCTAATTTCACTGCAGTTTTGTGAAGGTCGATGATGTGGATTCCGTTTTTCTCCATAAAAATATAAGGAGCCATAGCCGGATTCCATTTTCTTGTTAAGTGACCAAAATGCACACCTGCATTTAATAAGTCCTTTACATTTACTTTTGCCATTTTCTTTTTTTTAGTTTACGTTCCGTTATCTCAACAAGCAACAAAGAAGTGGTTGATATAATCTCGCCTTATTTGTTTAGATGCTAAACCAACGGAAAATGGATTTTTTAATAAATTGAAATAATTAACGTTTAGAGAATTGGAATTTCTTACGCGCTTTCTTTTGACCGAATTTCTTACGTTCAACCATACGTGGGTCACGTGTTAATAACCCTTCTGGTTTTAATTGTAAACGAAAATCTGCGTCGATTTCACATAAAGCTCTAGAAATTGCTAAACGAATTGCTTCAGCTTGACCAGTGTTTCCTCCACCAAATACTTTGATATCTACATTGTATTTATCAGTTGTACCTGTAAGTAAAAATGCTTGCTGTACTTTGTATTGTAATACTGCTGTAGGGAAGTAGCTTGCTAACTCGCGTCCGTTAATGAAGATTTCTCCATTACCTTCTTGTAAATATACACGAGCAACAGATGTTTTTCTACGTCCGATTTTATGAACTATTGCCATTGAATAAGATTATAAATATTCGTTAATATCGATTTGTTTTGGTTGTTGAGCTTCGTGATTGTGCTCATTACCAACAAATACATGTAAATTAGTCAATAATTTACTACCTAATTTGTTTTTAGGTAACATTCCTTTGATTGACTTTTCAATTAAGCGTACAGGATCTTTAGCAAAAACTTCTTTTGCAGTTAATGATCTTTGTCCACCTGGGTAACCTGTGTGACGAATGTATAATTTGTCATCCCATTTGTTACCTGTTAATTGAATTTTGTCTGCGTTTAAAACAATAACATAATCTCCACAATCTGCATGAGGAGTAAAGTTTGTTTTGTGCTTCCCTCTAATTAGTTTCGCAACGCCAGAGGCTAAACGACCTAATGATAAGTCAGAAGCGTCCACAACTACCCATTCTTTCTGAGCAGTTTCTTTGTTGGCTGATGTAGTTTTGTAACTTAACGTGTCCACTATCTTGATTTTTAATATTTTATAAATTACCGACAATCCGATCGGGGTGCAAATGTACAAAATGATTCCCTTTTCCCAAAATATTTTTAGGAATTATTCGTCATTTCTACTATTCAGTACCCTGAAACGTATTGTAAAACGTCTGCAAAAATAAGTTAATTAATTGAGAATGCCAATTAATTTTTAGCGAATGGTAAGATTGTTTGTGTTGTAGAACCCAATCCTTCAATACCATACTCAATAACGTCGCCTGGTTTTAACCAAACTTGTGGTGTTTTTCCCATTCCAGATCCTGCAGGAGATCCTGTAGAGATAATGTCTCCTGGTAAGAATGACATAAATTGAGATAGGTAAGAGATTAATTTAGGAATTTGATAAATAAAGTCACTTGTACTTCCATCTTGCATCAATTCACCATTCAATTTTAACCAAATGCGTAAATTATTTACATCTGCTATTTCTTCTTTTGTAGCAATGTATGGCCCTATTGGAGCAAATGTATCGCAACCTTTTCCTTTGTCCCAAGTACCACCGCGTTCTGTTTGGAAAGCGCGTTCTGAGATATCATTAATCAACGCATAACCATATACGTGATTCATTGCCTCTTCTTCTGTAACATTGTTAGCTTTTTTACCAATAACGATACATAATTCTGTTTCCCAATCCATTTTTGTAGATCCATTCGGCTGCATAATTCCGTCTTGTGGACCGTTAAAAGATTGGTTTGCTTTGATAAACATAATTGGTTCTGCTTGTTGCTCTAAACCAGTTTCTTTTACGTGATCATCAAAGTTTAAACCTACACAAACAATTTTACCTGGACGAGTTAAAGGCGCACCTACACGTACACTGTCATCTACTAAAGGTAAACTGTTGATGTTTTGATCAACATATTTTTGTAATGCAATATGCTGTTCATCATTTCCAAAGAAATCTTCGTCATACACAATTCCAGATGCTGAAACATCAAACTTTTTATCATCAATGATGATTCCTGATTTTTCTTGACCTTTTGGTCCGAATCTAAAAATTTTCATCTTCTTTATATTTTTTCCGCCACAAATATACGACGATTACTTTTTGTAATTTTTAAATAAAAAAAGACATCTGTCAGTAACAGATGTCTTGTATAGATAATTAAGTAATGTATTTATTTGAAATTACTTTGCGATACCTCTTGAAATTACAATTTTTTGAATTTCTGAAGTTCCTTCATAAATTTGAGTAATTTTTGCATCACGCATCATACGTTCTACATGGTATTCTCTTACGTAACCATTACCACCGTGTATTTGTACAGCTTCTGTTGCTACATCATTTGCCGTTTGAGAGGCAAATAATTTTGCCATAGCTCCAGAAACAGAAATATCTTTCCCTTCGTCTTTTTCTACAGCAGCTTTAAAACAAAGTAAACGTGACGCAGCAATACTTGTAGCCATATCAGCTAATTTAAATGCAACTGCTTGGTGATTGATAATTTCAGTTTTGAAAGCTTTACGAATTTTTGCGTATTCTAAAGCCAATTCGTAAGCACCTTGTGCAATACCTAAAGCTTGAGATGCAATACCGATACGACCTCCGTTCAAAACATTCATGGCGAATGCAAAACCAAATCCGTCTTCTCCAATACGATTTTCTTTAGGAACTTTAACATCATTAAAAAATAATGAATGTGTATCTGATCCACGAATTCCCATTTTTTGTTCTTTTGGTCCAATTTCAAAACCTTCCCATCCTTTTTCTACAATAAAAGCATTGATACCTTTGTGTCCTTTTTCTGGGTCTGTTTGTGCAATTACTAAATAAGTAGAAGCATTGTTACCATTTGTAATCCAGTTTTTAGTTCCGTTCATTAAATAATAATCTCCCATATCTACAGCAGTAGTTTTTTGAGAAGTTGCATCAGAACCTGCATCTGGTTCTGATAAACAGAATGCACCAATTACTTGTCCTGAAGCTAAAGGAACTAAATATTTTTCTTTTTGTTCTTCGCTACAATATTTTTCCATTCCGGCACAAACTAACGAGTTGTTTACCGACATTACAACAGCTGCAGAAGCATCTACTTTTGCTATTTCTTCCATTGCAATTACATAAGAAACACTATCTAAACCTGATCCTCCATATTTTGGGTCAACCATCATTCCTAAGAATCCTAGTTCTCCCATTTTTTTAACTGCTTCGTAAGGAAATGTAGACGTTTCGTCGCGTTCTATAACTCCTGGTAATAACTCTGCTTTAGCAAAGTCACGAGCAGCTTGTTGAATCATTAATTGCTCTTCTGATAATTGAAAGTTCATGTGATATTTATTTATGGTTTTTTTTTATTTTTATTCAAACTTTAACGAGAATACTAATGCTCTTGTTGATAAAGAGTTTAAACTTCCTGCCCAATATGGTTCAGTAGTTGCTTTATCTGGAACTAATTCGTTATTAAAGAAGAACATTCCTTTTAGTGCTGGTGTAAGTTTGAAACGTTTGAAATAAATTTCTATTCCGATTTCTGCTTGCCAGTTAAAGTTATTGGTTGTTGTTCTAAATAATCCTGTTGCGTTATCGTCTTCTTTGTCTTCGTTAGATTGTAGATTCATAGCATAACCTAAACCTCCTTGTATATAAGGACGTGTATTGAACCAACGATCGCCATGAAAATTTAATAACAAAGGAATTTCGATGTAAGTCGATTTTACTTCACGTTGAACTTTTGTTACATCTGTTGGGTCAATATAATTATTAAAATGTAAAATTCGTTGAGCAAAATGTAAACCTGGTTCAACTTTTAAATCGACGTAATCGTTAACACGCATTCTAGCAATCAATCCAACAGAAAAACCTGCTTTAGATTCTTGGTCAAGATAAACTAATCCGTATTGGTTGACACCATCATCATCTGGTGTTTGTGGTGCGCCAGGTAAAGGATTGTCTTGTGCTTTAGGAACAATCTTATAGCTCATCATATTTGTACCCAAGAAATAACCGAAACTAAACTTTTTTTGGTCTGTTTCTGTTCTGTTTTCACTTCTGTCATTATTTGGACGGAACTGAGCATTTGCTATACTTGCTGCAGCGAATGATAATGCGATTAAAAGATTTTTTCTCATAGACTTTCAACGATTAACAAGCAGTTTTATTTTATACTTTTGTAAATGCTTGCGATACCAAAAGTAAGTTTTTTATCAATAGGTTGATTAAAATTTACATTTTTCAAGATATTTTTCATTTCTTCTCCATGTGGAAAAGCACGTACAGAATCTGGTAAATAGGTATATGCACTTTGATCTTTAGAAACTAATTTACCAATTGCAGGTAATATATTTTTAGAATAAAATGTATACAATTGTTTCATCGGAAATGTTGTAGGATACGAAAATTCTAAGATAACAAAGGTTCCTCCTGGTTTTAAAACGCGGTTAATTTCGGCTAAACCTTTTTCAAGATTTTCAAAATTACGAACACCGAAAGAAACTGTAGCACAATCAAAAGTATTATCCTCGAAAGGTAAATTTTCTGAATCTCCTTGTACCATTGTGATACGATTTTCTAAACCTGCTTCTTTTACTTTTTTACGACCAACATCTAACATACCTGCAGATAAATCTAAACCAGTAATTTTTGCATTGGTATTTTTTCCCATCATAATAGCTAAATCTCCCGTTCCCGTTGCAATGTCTAAAATTGTTTTTGGTTCTGAGGCTTTTACCATTTTGATGACATCTTTTCGCCATTGAATATCAATACCCATAGATAAAACACGATTTAATAAATCATATTTTGGCGAGATATTATCAAACATTTGTTCGACTTGTTTTTTCTTCGTTAATTCCGAAGCTTCGTAAGGTTTTACTGTATCGTGTTGATGATTTGTCATATTGTAAAGTTATAAAATCTAAATTTTATTCGTAATTCTCGAAATAAAATTGTTTAAAATCCTCTTTATTAAAAATCTTTGATAAGTCTGTTGCCTTTTCGCTTCCAGTACTTTTTATAAACATCTTAGGATAATCTTGATCGATGTTATAATAAAAATTTTCGATATATAATTGAGATGATTTTTCTATAATACCCTGATAAACTTTGTTGTCTATTGTAAGGTGATGTGATAAGAAGATAGAATCTTTGTTTTTACGAATACCATAAGGTCGTGTAAATGTAATATATTCTTGTTTTGTAGGATTAATAAAACCGTTGCCACGTGTAATTTCTACTATTGTATCAGTTTTTTTATTATTAAACGTGTAAACAATCTTTGTTTTACCTTTTGGTAGTTCAATTCTTGCTTGTTGCTGAGGAGCAACAGTATAATCTTTATTATTGATGTTAATTGTAATTGTTTGGTTAGATGGATTACCAATAACATAACCATCTTTTTTGTTTAAAAATACATTGTAAAATAAAAAAACCAAAACGGCTAATCCACAAACACTTAAAAGTCCAATTAATGACGGATTTTTTTTCATGCTGCTAAATTAATTATACTTTAGCAATTATGGTATGAGTTAATGCATATTTTTATTTACTATTTTTAATGAAATGCGTAACTTTGCTGCTATTATTTTTTTATAAAGCTGAACAATATTCCTATGATAAACTCTGTAATTACCGGTTCGGGACATTATTTACCAAATAGAATTGTTACGAACGAACATTTTATTGATTATAAATTCTATGACGATAGTGGTGAAATTATAGCTAAAAGTGGCGAAGAAATTACGAGAAAATTTGAAGATATTACAGAAATAAGAGAAAGGAGATACGTAGAAGACGATTTGAACAATTCGGATATCGCAACAAAAGCGGCAAAAATTGCAATCGAAAAAGCTGGTATTGATCCTGAAGAATTAGACTATGTAATTTGTGCACATAATTTTGGAGATATAGATCCAGTTGCGCGTCAAATTGATATTATGCCTTCAATATCTGCAAAGGTAAAACACAATTTAGGAATCAAAAACCTGAAATGTAAACCTTATGATATGACTTTTGGTTGCCCAGGTTGGATAGAATCTTTAATCTTAGCACATCAATTTATACAAGCTAAAATAGCTAAAAAGATTTTGGTTATCGGTTCTGATACTTTATCGAGAGCTGTAGATCCACACGATCGTACCGCTATGATTTTTGCAGATGGAGCAGCAGCTGTTGTACTAGAAGCAAAAGAAGATGAACATAAATACGGAATTCTAAATCATGCAACATTATCATATAATGGAGATGAGATGAATTATTTGGTTAATGGATCATCTTTAAATCCAGATTATGTAGGTTCTATTAAAAATATAAACATGAAAGGACGTAAAGTTTACGAATTCGTGTTAAAAAATGTACCTGCTGCTATCAAAGAATTATTAGACGAATCTTCTTTATCAATTACAGATATCGATAAAATATTATTGCACCAAGCAAATGCAAAAATGGACCATGCAATGATAGAGCGTTTGTATAAATTATATGGAATCGGAATTCCAGAAAATGTAGATCCAATGACTGTACAGTTTTTAGGAAATACATCTGTAGCAACGGTACCAACAATGTTTGATTTAATCAAAGAAAATAAATTAGCACCACATCAATTTCATGCAAACGATAAAATATTGATGGCTTCAGTAGGAGCAAGTATGAATATTAATGCGGTGATTTACCAATTCGATAAATAAAAATAAACGTGAACTCATTCGGAAGATTATATAAAATTTCAACATTTGGCGAAAGTCATGGTATAGCAATTGGTGGTGTAATAGATGGTATTCCAAGCGGAATAACATTAGATTTTGAATGGATTCAAGCTCAATTAGACCGTCGTAAACCAGGGCAGTCTGCAATTGTTACACAACGTAAAGAACCAGATACAGTTCAATTTCTTTCTGGTATTTTTGAAGGAAAAACAACGGGAGCTTCAATTGGTTTTATTATTCCGAATGATAATCAAAAATCTCACGATTACGATCATATCAAAGGTGTTTTTCGTCCATCACATGCAGATTATACATACGAAACTAAATATGGCGTTCGCGACCATAGAGGTGGAGGAAGAACTTCTGCGCGCGAAACTGCAAATTGGGTAGTTGGTGGTGCGGTTGCGAAACATATCATTCCAACAATCAAAATTACAGCTTATGTAAGTAGTATTGGCGAATTGAAATTGGATAATGATTATTCTAAATTAGATTTTTCTAAAATAGAAGAAACACCAGTTCGATGTCCAGATTTGGATATGGCTGAAAAAATGATTGATCGTATCAAAGAAATTCGCAAAGAAGGAAACACGATTGGAGGAGAAGTTACTTGTGTGATACAAAATGTTCCTGTAGGATTGGGAGAACCAATTTTTGATAAATTGCATGCACGTTTAGGACAAGCAATGATGTCGATAAACGCTGTAAAAGGTTTTGAATACGGCGAAGGTTTTGCTTCAACTAAAATGACAGGTTCTGAAATGAACGATCAATTTAACCAAGACGGAACAACAAAAACCAATTATTCTGGTGGAATACAAGGTGGAGTTTCGAATGGAATGGATATTTATTTCAAAGTAGCTTTCAAGCCAGTTGCGACATTAATGCAAGCGCAAACAACTTTGAATGCTGATGGCGAAATGGTAGAAATGCACGGAAAAGGTCGTCACGATCCATCTGTTGTACCAAGAGCTGTACCAATTGTAGAAAGTTTAGCTGCGATGGTTTTGGCTGACATGACGCTGATACAACGTACAAGAAATATATAAAAAATGAAATCCGTTCTCAGAAGAACGGATTTTTTATTGATTGTCATTCTGAGCTTGTCGAAGAATTTTTATATAAATAGTATACAATCAGATTTCTCGATAAACTCGAAATGACACTTACATTATTTTTTGGATTAATTATTAATCAACCAAAATCTTTAATATCCTTTCTATATGTTTCGCCAATCGGAATTATTTTCTGATTCAGATACACAGAATTTCCATCAATAGAAGTTAAAAAATCAAGGTTAATAATATATGAACGATGAATTCGCTTGAAGTTTATGGGTAATTTATTTTCAAAAGATTTCATCGTTTCTAAAACCATAATCTTTTCGTTTTTGGTATGAATTCGGATATAATCTTTCAGACCTTCTACATAAATTAAGTCCGAAAAATTAATTTTAACCTGCTTTCCATCTGCTTTTACAAATAAATAGGAAGCCGAATTTGTTACTTGTTGAGCAAAAAGTTCTGTGTATTTTTTTACAGCCAAATCAAATCGTTCTTTTGTGATTGGTTTCAATAAATAATCAATCACATGAAAATTAAAACTCTCTAACGCGTAATTTGGATAAGCAGTTGTTACAATAAATTTTTGCGATTTATCAAGAATTTTCATCAATTGAATTCCTGTTAATTCTGGCATTTGTATATCCGTAAAAATAACTTCAACTTTATTATTTTTTAGGAAATCTATTGCTTCAAAAACTTCGGTTGTGGCAAATAAAACATTCAAATTTTCGTTTTCGGAAGCGTGTTTTTTTAGTAATTCTACAGCCAAAGGCTCATCATCTAAAATAATACAATTAATTTTCGGCATTAATAGGAAATTTTAAATAAATATAAAACGTTTCGTAATTATTTTTGATTTCAAATTGATAATTATTTCCAAAATAATGATTTAATCTTCGCTTCAAATTTGTTAAACCAATTCCAGAAATTTCATCTTTTTGATGTTGATTAATTTTATTCTCAACAGAAATTTCAACAAAAGTTGGAGTAGACTTTATATTGATTAAAATGGGAGTTTCCTCTTTTTTTACAATTCCATGTTTGATTGCATTTTCTATTAAAGGCGACAAAATATAGGGATGAATTTGTGCTGAATTATTTTCTATTTCGATGTTTTTGTTGATGTAAAAATTATCACCATAACGAATTTGTTCTAAAGCTAAATACTGATTGATGTAATCAATCTCGTTCTTAATTTCAATTTTATCTTTATTGGTTTCGTATGTTGTAAAACGCATAATAGCACTTAGATTTTCGATTGCTTTCAACGATTTATCCGAATTTATACTTACCAAACTGTAAATGTTATTTAGTGTATTAAACAAAAAATGTGGATTAATCTGTGCTTTCAAAAATTTGATTTCAGCATCATTTTTTTCTTGTTCAATTGCTATATTTTGTTGTAATGTTTTGATTAAATGGATCATTGACCATAAGAAAATTGTGATAAAAATAATGCTAGTGCCGTAATATAAATTCTCGAAAGCATATTCCCATAAAGGTGTTTTTTCGTGGTAGTTGACGATTCCGAATAGCAAATCTGTTATTATTTGTTCTATTGAATAACGAACAAGTATAAATGTTAAGAACGAAAAGAAAATAAGTAACAAGGTTTTTTTCCAATTTCTGAAGTTAAATAGTTTTGGAAGAATGAAGAAATAAATAATAGAAAATGTAATCATTTCTACAAAAAACATTGTAATACCAAATAATTGATTGTTTTCCTTTACAAGAACAATAGGTATGCTTGTTTCTTTACTGTACTTAATTCTTATGAAATAAAATAAAGTATAAACGATCCAAAAAATAATCAGTATAATCAATTCTTTTGTTTTGGAAAGTGATGGTAAATGATTTTTTTGATCCATTGAAATTAGTTTTTGTAAAAGTAGTTCGATTATTTTTTCGATTAATTAAGATTCGTCGATTATTAGGATGTGTTCGTCGATAAATAATGGCTGAAAATGTAAGATTGATTGAAATTTGAATCAAAATTAAACATATATAAAATGAAAAATTTATTTATTACAATCGTTACAGTTCTTAGTTCAATCAATTTATCAGCGCAAACAAAATTCAATTTTCAAACAAAATTTGATGATGCAATTCCAGTTCTTAATATGGGAACATTTCACATGGGATATACGCCAGATGCAAGCACGACTGAATTTGACGAGAATAATCAAGATAATATTCGCCAAATACATGAAATTGCAAAGCAGATTGCAGCTTTTAAACCTACAATTATTTTAGTAGAACAAAATCCTTCTCGTAATAAAATGTTGAATAAACTTTTTCAAGATTATTTACTTGATCCTAAAATGAAGTTTGAAAACCCGAATGAAGTCGAATTATTGGCTTATGAAGTTGGTAGATTAAGCGGATCGAAGAAGATTTACGGAATTAATTATCAAGAAGATTATCTTTATATGCTTGGAGATTTGTTGAAAGAGCAAGATGATTCGACTACATTCAAAAAATACATCGAAATGATGCGAAGTAATGAAACAAAAAATGGTATAACAAAAAAGGAGGTGAAGTTAAAAGAGTTATTACAATATTATAATCAACCAGATTTTTTAGATTTTTCTGTTGCAGTTAATGCAGATATGTTAACAACGGTTTCGTATAAAAAATATCCAATAGGTGCGGAGCAAGCAGCAAAATATTACCACAGAAATCTAGCTATGTTTTCTAATATGAACAATGTTCCAATTACCAAAGATGATCGTGTTTTTGTATTAATGGGAGCTACACATACTGCATTCTTCAAAGATTTTTTGAGACGATCACCAAAATTTAAAGAAGTAAATACATTAGATTATATAAAGTAATGACTAGTCCTGAAAAATAGATACATTTTTTCAGTGATTAAAAATACATAAAT